>NZ_JBFUGA010000009.1:0-95038 GCF_056403155.1 Methylobacterium sp. P3_A11 | reverse complement strand
GTAGAGCGCGGCGTCTTCGGTCCCATCGCCGCGTCATGCACGAAGGCTCGCTTACGCCACTTCGCGACTGTCTTGGGGTTCAGTCCATGCTGGGCGGCAAGATCTTTGAGCGGAGCTTTCGATCGCTGTAGCGTTGCTCTGACCGCGTGCGTGGTCGTGGCGCAGCCGTGAAGAACCTGTCCCATAACGCCTCCCGGTGTGCGGCGGTTACAGCTAAATTGATGCCACCACACCGCGGGACTGCACAGTTAGGCACCGAGCGCGGCCTTGCCGGCGGCGGTGTGGACGGCGTCGGCCTGAGGCCAATGGATGCGGGCGCAGAGCACGTCGCGCAGGTGGCGCTCCAGCGGGTTCGCCCGCGAGAGGCCGGCATTGCCGCACAGTTCCGCGGCACGCTGCACGGCGGCGATGGCGCCCTCCGTCACCGTCAGCTTCACGAAGCCGGCTTCCCGCGGCGCCGGGGGATGCCCCGCATCGACCTCTGCGGCGAGGCCGGTGACGAGGCGCGCGTTGACAGCGAGCAGGCGCTCGTTCTCGCCGACCGCTTCCTGGAAGCGCGGCAGGCTCGCGAGCGGCGCCCCGAGGCTGCCCGGCACGCGCTCGCGCAGGTAGCGGACGAACCAATCCTGTGCCGCCCGCGCGACCCCGTCGTAGAGAGCCGACAAGAGAGTGCAGCTCCAGGCCTGCTGCCACGGGTCGGGGCGCCATTCGCCCGGAGCGCGCAGATCCAGGGCGAAATCGGCGGGAACCCACACGTCTTCGAGCACCACGTCGTGGCTGCCCGAAGCGCGCAGTCCCAGATGGTCCCAGCTTTCCTCGATGCGCATGCCCGGCGCGTCGAAGGGAACGAGAACGTTGCCCGTGCGCGGGTGGGCTTCGTCGGTGCGGACGAAGACGACGCCGTAGGCCAGGCCGGGCGCCCCGGTCGAGCAGATCTTCCGGCCGGCGATGCGCCAGCCCTTGCCGTCCCGGCTGGCGACGGTCGCGGGCAGGCCGCCCCGCGAGGGTGTCCCAAGCTCCGGCTCGACCCGCAGGGCGTTGATCAGAGCGCCCGCGGCGACGGCCTCCTCGCCCACCTTGTCCGCGACCCCGCGGGACCAAGCCGAGTCGGGCCTATGGATCAGGGCATGCTGGAGAAGCTGCATCGACAGGACAAGTGCCGTCGCTGGATCACCGCGGCCGATGGCGCCCACCACCTCGGCGGCCCGTGCGAGCCCAGCTCCACCGCCCCCGAGGCGCCTCGGCACCGTGAGCCCGAGAAGCCCGGCCTCGCGCAGGTCGGCGATGCTGTCGTGCGGGAAGGATCCCGTCCGATCGTACCCGACGGCCCGTCCGGCGAAGGTCTCGGTGAGGGCACTGGCTATGTCGGTGGGCGGGACGGCGACGGTCATGGACGATAATCGTCCACTCCGCGGCGTCGCGGGTCAACGAAAGCTTATTCCGTTTTTCTCAAACGCGGGAAGACAAACTCGTCCACCCGCGGCGAAAATGGGAAAAAGCGTTTCGTTGACTTGGCATTCACCGTAATGAATAGTTTGTGGGCCGATTCCGCAGAGGACGGGCACTTTCAAAATACGAGCGTGCGGATGCCGTACGGCCGTGGGGCCGGATCGATGGCACGCGCGTCCATGCTCTGCGCCGTGTGCACCAAGGAGATCCTGTCGACATGAGCGACGAGCCCTCAAGTCCGGGCGGCATCCGATCCGGCGGCCTGCCCTCGCGTCGCCTACTGCTGCGGACCGGCGCGGCCGCCGTAGCAATGCCCTTTGGCCTTGGGCTCGGTACCGGGCGCGCGTGGGCGCCGGGTCCATCCGCGCTCTTCGATCCTGGCCCGCTCTGCCGGCCGGCGGCGGCCGAAGGGCCGTCCGGTCCGCTGCGGCCGATCAAGCTTGCCTGGAACGCCTCGGCCATCTGCACCGCGGCAGCGCCGCTCGCCAAGGAGCGAGGCATTTTTGCCAAGCACGGCCTCGAGGTCGAGTTCGTGAATTTCGGCGGCTCGACCGAGGCGCTGCTGGAGGCCATCGCCACCGGCAAGGCCGATGCCGGCATCGGCATGGCGCTGCGATGGCTGAAGCCCTTGGAGCAGGGCTTCGACGTGAAGATCACGGCCGGACTGCACGGAGGCTGCCTCCGTCTCCTGGGCTCGAAGGCCGCCGGAATCACCGAGGTCGGCGCCCTCAAGGGCAAGACCATCGCGATCAGCGATCAGGCAAGCCCGGCCAAAAACTTCTTCGGCCTCGTCCTCGCCAAGGCCGGAATCGACCCGGAGAACGGGGTCGAGTGGCGGCAGTATCCAGCCGACCTCCTGAACCTTGCGGTCGAGAAGGGCGAAGCGCAGGCGCTGGCCGATTCCGATCCGCGCACCTGGATCTGGCTGAAGGACCCGCGCTTCGCCGAGGTGTCGACCAACCTCGCCGGCGACTACGCCACGCGTACCTGCTGCGTCGTCGCGGTCCGCGGGAGCCTGATCCGCAACGATCGGGCGGTCGCCACCGCCCTCACACGAGCCATCTTGGAAGGCGGCCATGCCGTCCATGTCGACCCGGAAGCCGCAGCGCGGGCCTTCTCGGGCTACGGCGGCAAAGGCTCGATCGACGATCTCCCCGCGATGCTGCGCAGTCAGCAACACGGCGACAGCCCCGTCGGCGCGAGCCTCAAACAGCAACTCGCCCTTTATGGCGACGAGTTGAAGCAGGTTAACGTCCTCAAACGGTCGACCGATTCGGCGAAATTCGCCGAGCGGATCTACGCCGACGTCCTGAGCTGAAGGGGAACGGAATGGCCGGCAGCCTCACCGTCACCGCAGCGCCCGACGCCGCCTGCGCAACGCCTCGCCGTCCGCTGCGGCCGTCCTGGTCGGGGCTGATCGCCGGGCTGGCCTGGCTCGCCCTCGCGGCGGTCGCCCTCGGCCTGCCGGAGGCGGGCGACTTCCCGCGGACCGGTGCATTCGCGCAAGGCGCCGCCGTGCTCGGCGCTGTGCTCCTCCTGTTATCGCTCATCGTCTCCCGGCTTGGGACACCGGGCGCGCGAATGCGTCACTGGAGCCCGTGGCTTGCCGTCCTCGCCCTCGCGCTCGTCGCGTGGGAATTCGCCACGGCGAAACTCGAATGGCTGCCGATGCCGTTCTTCCCGCCTCCACAGGCGATCCTGGAAGTCTTCCTTGACGATTGGCCGAAGCTCGGCGGCAGCATCCTCAACTCTCTGATCCTGCTTTCCGGAGGTTACGCTTTCGGGGCAGCGGTAGGGTTCACGCTCGGCGTCGCGATCGGCTCGTCGCGGGCGGTCGGCTACTGGGCGCATCCGGTGCTGCGCTTCGTCGGGCCGCTGCCGGCCACGGCGTGGCTGCCACTGGCGTTCTTCGTCTTCCCGTCCTCGTGGTCGGCCAGCACCTTCCTGGTGGCGCTCGCAACCGGCTTCCCGGTCACGGTCCTGACATGGTCGGGGGTGGCGGGTGTCAACAAGGCCTATTTCGACGTGGCGCGCACACTCGGCGCCTCGCGCAGCTTCCTGATCCTGCGCGTGGCGATCCCGGCAGCGCTGCCGCACGTCTTCGTCGGCCTGTTCATGGGGCTCGGCGGCTCGTTCGCGGTGCTCGTGGTGGCCGAGATGCTCGGCGTGAAGTCCGGCCTCGGCTGGTACCTGCAATGGGCTCAAGGGTGGGCTGCCTACGCCAACATGTACGCCGCGCTGATCGTGATGGCGCTGATGTGCTCGTCCCTGATCACGCTGCTGTTCCGCCTCCGCGACCGCCTGCTCGCGTGGCAGAAGGGGCTGGTGCAATGGTAGCCACCGCGACCCGAGAACAGGCTGCTCAAGCCGCCGGGGGGCGCCTGACTGTGGATGCCGTCAGCCACGCCTTCGCGATCCGCGGCGCGCCCCTGCCGGTGCTCGACCGGGTGAGCCTTGAGGTGGAGCCCGGCGGCTTTGTGGCGCTGCTCGGCCCGTCGGGCTGCGGCAAGTCCACCCTACTGCGGCTCGTGGCCGGGCTCGAACTGCCCAATCAGGGCACCATCGCGATCGACGGCGATCCAGTCGAGGACCCGGACCCGTCGCGGCTCCTCGTCTTCCAGGACCCAACCCTCTATCCCTGGCGCACCGTGCGCGCCAACGTCGCGCTCGGCCTGGAGGCCCAGGGCGTCGGCCGAGAGCGGGCCGCGCTGGCCGACGCGGCGCTGCACCTCGTCGGGCTCGACGGCTTCGCCGAGGTCTATCCGCACCAGCTCTCGGGCGGCATGGCCCAGCGCGTTGCGCTTGCGCGCGCCCTCGTCAACGAACCGCGCCTGCTGCTCCTCGATGAGCCGCTGGGCAAGCTCGACGCGCTGACCCGGCTTGCCATGCAGGCCGAGATCCTCCGCCTTTGGCAGGAGAAGCGGTTCACCGCACTCCTCGTCACCCACGATGTCGAGGAGGCGCTTGTCCTGGCCAAGCGCGTGATCGTGCTCTCTGACCGCCCGGCGGCGATCCGAGCCGAGTTGCCCGTGCCCGCCCCTTATCCGCGTCACCGTGACGACCCCGAGATCGTGCGTCTTCGCCGCGAGATCCTGGGTATCCTCGGTCAACAGACTTGACCGGACGCGCCTTTCCTGAGTTCTCCCAAATACGCCTTATCCGTAGGGCGATGCACACCAAGGTCTTGTCCATGTCCGCATCCCGCAGAGTCCTCCTGGCCGCCGGCCTCGCCCTGGCGACCCTGACGGGACCGCTCGGGCAAAGGGCCTTCGCCGAGGATCCCAAGGAGATCCGTCTGGACTGGGCGACCTACAATCCGGTCGGCCTCCTCCTGAAGGAGAAGGGTTTTCTGGAGGAGGCCCTGGCGCCGAAGGGCATCAAGGTCCGCTGGGTCCAGTCGCTCGGCTCCAACAAGGCGCTCGAATTCCTGAACGCGGGCGCGATCGATTTCGGCTCGGCGGCGGGTGCTGCGGCCCTCGTGGCGCGGATCAACGGCAATCCGATCCGAGCGGTCTACGCCTTCTCGCGCCCGGAATGGACCGCCCTCGTCACCCGCAAGGACACCGGCATCGCCAAGCCCGCCGACCTGAAGGGGAAGCGCGTCGCCGTCACCCGGGGCACCGACCCCCACATCTTCCTGATCCGCGCGCTCCAGAGCGTCGGCCTCACCGAGAAGGACGCCAAGCTCGTCCTACTCCAGCATCCGGACGGACGCACGGCCCTCGACCGCGGGGACGTCGATGCCTGGGCGGGTCTCGACCCGATGATGGCGGCGGCCGAGATCGAGAACGGCGACGTGTTGTTCTACCGCGACGCGGCGGCCAACACCTGGGGCTTGCTCGACGTGCGCGAGGATTTTGCGCAGACCCATCCCGACCTGGTCCGGGCGGTGATCGCGGCCTACGAGCGTGCCCGCGCCTACGCGCTGGCCAACCCGCAGGCTCTCAAAGCGGCTCTGATGGCCTCCACCAGGCTGCCTGAACCGGTGATCGCCCGCCAGTTGGAGCGCACCGACCTCTCCCAGCCGACGATCGGTCCGGCCCAGGCTGAGGCAATCAGGGCGGCCGGCCTCGCCCTCCAGCAGGCCGGCGTGATCCCGGCCGGCACCGAGGTGGCGGCGGCGGTCGACGGCCTGCTCGACGCGCGCTTCAATCCCGTCGCGGCCCGTTGAGGCGGGGATGCCGGTGCTGCGGCAAGGTGGCCGCCTCGGTCTCGGGATCGTCCTCGCACTCGCGCTCCCGGTAGCACTCGCGACCGGATGGGAGGTCTCGGTCGATACCGGGCTAGCCTCCGGGCGCCTTCTGCCGCCGCCGAGCCGGATCGGCGCAACGCTCTGGGAACTCGCCGCATCGGGCGACCTCCTGGCCCATATCCAAGCGACGCTGATCCGGGTCGGCCTCGGTTTCCTCGGCGGCGCCGCAGCCGGGATTCTGATGGGCACCGCGGTCGCAGTGCTGCCGCTCGTGCGCCGGATCTGCGACCCGAGCCTGCAGGCTCTGCGCGCGGTGCCGTCGCTTGCCTGGGTCCCGCTCTTCATCCTCTGGTTCGGCATCCTCGAGACGCCGAAGATCCTGCTGATCGCCGTGGGGGTGTTCTTCCCCGTCTATGTCGGGGTGTCCGGCGCGATCGCCTCGGTCGATCGCAAGCTCGTAGAGGTCGGGCGCATCTATCGCCTGTCGCGCGGCGCCATGGCCCGCCGGATTCTGCTGCCCGCGATCCTTCCGGCGACGCTAGTCGGCCTGCGCACCGGCCTCGGCCTCGGGTTCCTGTTCGTGGTCGCGGCCGAGCTGATGGGGGCCTCCGAAGGGCTCGGCTACCTGCTCGTCGATGGTCAGCAACTCGGCAAGCCCGACCAGATCCTGGCGGCGATCATCGCCTTCGCGCTCGCCGGGAAGCTGGCCGATACGCTCTTCGTCGTGATGACGCGGCCCTTGACGCGCTGGCAGGATACGGTGCGGGAGAGCCTGTGAAGGCCGGGTCTTTTCCCGGCCTCCCACCCGCTCGCTTGCCCAAGGGTTAGGTCCCCGTGCTCATCATCGAAGCCCTCTCGAAGACCTACGCGGACGGCACGCAGGCGCTCTCGGGCATCGGGCTGTCGGTAGCGCCCGGCGAGATCGTCGCGCTCATCGGCGGATCCGGCTGCGGCAAGACGACCCTACTGCGACTCATTGCGGGGCTCGATCGGGCCAGCGCCGGGAGCGTCGCGGTCGACGGCGAGACGATCCGCCAGCCCCATCCGTGGATCGGCGTCGTCTTCCAGGAACCGCGGCTGCTGCCGTGGCTGAGCGTCGCCGACAATGTCGGCTTCGGCCTCGCCGGGCTCGGCCGGTCCGCCTATCGCGCGCGCGTCGATCAGGCCCTGGAGCGGGTCGGCTTGTCCGAGCACGGCCGCCGCTGGCCCCGGGAGCTGTCGGGCGGCCAGCAGCAGCGCGTCTCCATCGCCCGGGCCTTCGTCCCGCAGCCGCGCGTGCTGCTCCTCGACGAACCCTTCTCGGCGCTTGATGCGTTCACGCGCCGGGACCTGCACGCGCAGTTGCTCGACCTCTGGGCGGAATCGAAGCCCACGATCCTGATCGTCACGCACGACGTGGGCGAGGCCGTGACGTTGGCCGACCGGGTCGTGGTGATGCGGCCAAGGCCAGGCCGGCTCGACGAGACTGTCGCGATCGAGCTGCCGCGCCCGCGCAATCCCGCCTCGCCGCGCTACGAGGAAGCGGTCCGACGGGTCATGGCAGCCCTCGATCGCTCTCTGCAGCCCGCCACGACGCGCCGCGACCTCGCTGCCGAGATGAGCGCCGGCTGGTGGTAGATCCTCCCGCTGCAAATTGGAGACCTAGACGACATGATGCAGCCTTCACGGTAGTCCACCACTCCGGCTGCACGTGCTGGCAGAGCCCGTTCGCAACGGATGCGGAGGCGCATGCTGCCTTTATCGCGATGGTTAAGGTCGCTGGCTTCGAATGCTTCCTCGGAGATCGTTCAGCGGCCGTGAATCGACCGCGCGGTGTCAGAGCGCGAAAAAGCCCGTTCCGGCTGACCGGGCGTGCTTCTCACCAGAGGCCGTCGTGTCAATGCGGCGCTCCCGGCTCAGAGCGCCAGCTGTTGAGATGGGCACCCAAGCAGCAAGGTAGCACGCTGGCGATGAACGGGTAGACGCCGCGCTGGCTAGCCGCTCACTCTGCTGCGGCAACGACCTTCTTTCGGCCTGGGACCGGTTTTTCGGCCGGTGCAGCTGCAGGCTCAGCAGCCTTCTTCCGCCCGCGGGACTTGGGCGCCTCGGAGATTGTCTCGGCGACCTCGGCCGCCCTCGGAGCCGCTTTCTGACGCAGCTGACCAAGGCCCGCATTTTTCGCGAGCGCAGAACGTTGGGCCGAGTAGTTGGCCGCCGTGGAGGGGTAGTCGCGCGGCAGGCCGAAGCGCTCGCGGTACTCCTCGATCGTCATGCCGGCGCCGCTCAGGTGCCGCTTGAGCGTCTTGTACGGCTTGCCGTCGATGAAACTGATCAACGCGTCCGGCGTGATGGATTTCCGGATCTGCGAGGGTGACGCCTTATCCGCCTTGGGCTCGGCGGAAGCAGACGTCCCTGCGAGCCCGGATAAAGCCGTGTGAACCTCGGCCAGGAGAGCCGGAAGGTCGGCCGGCCGAACCGAGTTCTTCGACACGTAAGCCGCAACGATCGCGGTGGTGAGCTCGATGAAGTCGGTTTGGTCCGACCTAGGAATTGAAGTGCTCTCGTCCATTTGGATCTCCTCGATATGCTGCCGCAACGAACGAGGCCAATGCGAACGTTAGTCAAGTGGTGTTTCAATATTTTTAGAACGCTAGGTCAAATATATACCGATTTCTTGTCAGAGTGCTGATTTGTCCGTCATGCCGCCCCGCCGAAGAACTGATCCTCCCTCGTCCTCGCGGACACCTCTGATACCTTCATGCTGAGTGGGGAAGGTGTCGGATGGCGAAGACGAGACGGGAGTTCACGCCCGAGTTCAAACGGGAAGCCGTTGCCCTGCCGGGGAGCAGCGGCCGGCCGCAGATGCAAGTCGCGGCCGAGCTCGGGATCCAGCCCTCGATGGTGCAGCAGTGGCGTGCAACGCTGAACGGGGCTGAACCCTAACCGCGGCCGCCAGGATCGACCGGGGCCGCTCCGCCAAGCCCGGTCGCCCGCCGTCCGACCAGGCCGCCGAGATCGCCCGTCTGCGGCGTGACCTCGACCGCACGCGCATGGAGCGCGACGTGTGAAAAAAGCCATCGGCATCTTCGCGGAAATGCCCAAGTGACCTTCGCCCTCATCGAGCAGCATGCGTGGACCTGGCCGGTGCGTCTCATGTGCCGCGTGCTCGGAGTCTCTCCCAGCGGCCTCTACGGTTGGCGGTCGCGGCCCGAGAGCGCCCGCTCGGCCTCCAACCGCCAGCTCCTGGACGACGTCCGGCGCATCCATGCCGCCCACCACCGACGCTACGGTGCCCCACGCGCGCATGCTGCCCTGCTGGCCGAGGGCCGGTCTGTCAGCCGTGGGCGGGTAGAACGTCGCATGCGCCGGCATGGCATCCGTGCCCTGGCGGGGCGTCGGTTTCGGCCCTGCGCGACCGACAGCCGTCACGATCTCCCGATCGCGCCCAATCGCCTGAAGCAGGACGTCTCGGCCGCGCGGCCGAACACGGTCTGGCTGGCCGAACCGAAGGACCGCGGAGCGACATCACCGACCTGCCGACCGGCGAGGGCTGGCTCTACCTGGCCGCCGTCCTCGATCTGGCCGCGCGCAAGAGCGTCGGCCGGTCGATGCGCGATCACATGCGCACCGAGCTGAGCGTGGCGGTGCTGATGACGGCCGCCCAGCGGCAGCGACCGGCCGCCGGGCTCATCTGCCACTCGGATCGCGGCAGCCCGTACGCGGCAGAGGCCTACCGGAGGCAGCTTGCCAGCCTGGGGGCGAGGCCTTCCATGAGCCGGCCGGCCCGCTGCTACGACAATGCCCCAATGGAGAGCTTCTTCCACACTCTCAAGGTCGAGCTCGTCCATCAGCGACGATGGTCAACCCGGGACGAGGCCCGACGCAACCTGTTCGCTTACATCGAGGGCTACTGCAATCGGCAACGCATCCACTCGGCGCTCGGCTATCTCACGCCCGAGCAGGCCGAACGGACCGCAAGCTGATCTCCCCGTGTCCGCGAATTCAGGGGGGATCACAGGGCGAATTCCTCCGGCAAACCACACAGCCCGTGGCGCCGCATCACCTTGCCCAGGGCGGGCAGGCTCGTCGTGACTGCGAACGGAATGCAGAGCATGGGACCCGACAGCAGCGGAAGGCTCCACAGGAACGCGGTCGGACTGAACCAGAGCGTCCAGAGACCGAGCACCAGCCCGAAGGCGCAGCAAGGCCAAAGGCGCCTGCTGGCCGTGCCGAGCGCGACACGGCCTCCGTCTCGATCCTGGCAGCCCCATGCCGCGGGCTGCCCCGCCAAGCTCCGGACCATGGCCATTGTTAAACAGCAGCAGAGCACAGAGAAGAGGTTGAGCGAGACTACAAGCTCGACGATGGCGCCTGCGGCGAACCGCACCCGACCGCCGTATCTGCGCGACGCCGAAGCAGACGCGAGGATCTCGGCATAGCCGGCAAGCTTCGGTGCCATAGAGGCGGCGAGCCACCCCAGATAAAGCGCCGCCGCCAAGCCGGAGGGAAACGGATCCACCGCCTGCAGCGCCGCGAGGGGCATCAGCAGCAGCGCGAGGACCAGCGCGGGCGCGGTGAGGAACATCATCACGGCCGCCACGAGCTGGAAGCGGCTCGTCGCAGCCAGCCGGGGCAGAGCCAGTAGCCGGACGTATTGCAGATTGCCCAGGCACCAGCGCGCCTCGCGCTCGACATGGTCGAGCAGCGTCGGGGGGTTGTCCTCGAAGCTCCCGCCCTCGACCGGCAGCACCCTGACCTCGTAGCCGGCCCGGCGCATCAGCACCGCCTCGATCTGGTCGTGCGACAGGATCGGCCCGCCGAAGGGACCCGCCCCGAGAACCGGCAGGCGGCACGATTCGGCGAAGGGGGCAATGCGCACCAGCGCGTTGTGCCCCCAGAACGGGCCGCAATCGGCGGCCCACCACGCCGCCCCCATCGTGTAGGGGCGCATGCCCTGGCGCATACCGAACTGGAAGATCCGCGCGAACGGGCTGAGCGCGGGTGTTCCGACGACGAGGCTCTGGAGGATGCCGATCCGCGGATGGGCCTGCATGATCCGCACGAGGTCGAGGATCCGCTCCCCATCCATCACGCTGTCGGCGTCCAGGGGCAGCATCAGCTCGTAACGCCCGCCCTCCGCCTGGCAAAACGCCTGCAGGTTCCCGGCCTTGAACCCGGTATTGGTCGGGCGGCGCCGGTACGCGATCCGGTCCCGGGCCTCCGGATCCCGCGCGCGCCACGCCGCCACCGCACGCTCTTCGGCTGCGGCAGCCGGATCGTTGCTGTCGCTGAGAACGTGGTAGGCGAAGTGGGCTCCCCATCCGGTGGCGTCGAGGGCCGCCTTGACCTGCTCAAGCCGCGCCAGCGCACGGCCGGGATCCTCGTTGCGCAGCGGCATGACCACCGCGGTGGCGACGTTGATCGGCTCCGACGACGGGATCCGGAAGGGCGCCACGGCCGCGAGCCCTGCGGAACCCCGAGCGCGCAGACACAGACCGATCAGCGCGTTCCAGACGCCCAGAACCGTCCAAGGAAGCATGACCGCGCAGCAGGCGAACAGGGCGAGGTCGACGGCGCTCCAGCCCCCGGCTCCCAACACGACCCCCGCGAGGCACAGCACCGTGAGGCAACTCGTCACGTTCAGGACAAGAAAGGCCCTGCGACGACGATGGAGAATCGCGGCCGATTGTAGGCCCGCCGGTGTCGTGGAATGAAGGCCCTCCTCAAGCTCCACAGCTTGGGACGGGGGTGGGACGTGAAGCATTCTCGGGAATCCGACGCGGCAATTCAGAGCGGAGGGCAGACGCGGGCACTCTGGTATACCGCCGCGGGCCGCGCCGAACTGCGGCACGAGGCGCTGCCGCCCGCCGCGCCCGGCGACGTAGCCGTTGAGACCCTGTGGACCGCCCTCAGCCGCGGGACGGAGAGGCTGGTCTTCCACGGCCTCGTTCCGGACGCGGTCCAGGCGCGCATGCGCGCCCCGGCGCAGGAAGGCGAGTTCTCCTTCCCGGTCAAGTACGGCTATTGCGCGGTCGGCCGGATTTACGCCCCCGGGGAAGGATCTCCGGTTCATGTCTTCGCGCTGCGGCCCCATCAGGAGCGGTTCGTCGCGTCCCGCGACAGCCTCCATCCGATCCCGCCCGGCGTCCCGCCGCGCCGGGCCGTCCTGGCCGCCAACATGGAGACCGCGCTCAACGCGATCTGGGATTCCGGGGCCGGGCCGGGGGATCGCATCGCGGTTGTCGGAGCCGGGGTGGTCGGGCTGCTCGTGGCCTATCTCGCGGCGGGCATCGTCGGCTGCGAGGTCACGGTGATCGACCGCCTGCCCGAGCGGGCTCCCCTCGCCCGACGGTTCGGCGCCGCCTTCGCCGATCCCGGCGCCGCGCCTCCGGGCGCGGCGGATGTGGTGTTCCACACCAGCGCGAGCGCGACAGGCCTCGCCGAAGCCCTGACCCTGGCGGGCGACGAAGGCCGTTTGGTCGAGCTGAGCTGGTACGGCAACCGCGCCGTGAGCGTGCCGCTCGGGGCGGATTTCCATGTTCGGCGGCTCAGCATCGTCTCAAGCCAAGTGGGCCAGGTGTCCGCCTCGCGCCGCCCACGCTGGAGCCACGCCCGTCGGATGGGCAAGGTCCTCGAGCTGCTCGCCGACCCGCGCCTCGACGCGCTGATCTCCGCCGAGGTCGCCTTCGCGGACCTGCCGCAGGCCCTGCCGCAGCTACTCGCCCCCGAGGCGGGCGGGCTCTGCACCGCCGTCCGCTATCAGTCCTGAACCGCAGAAGCCGTCACGGGAGCCCCATCATGTATGCCATCGAGGTCCGCGATCACGTCATGATCGCCCACAGCTTTCGGGGGGCGCTGTTCGGACCGGCCCAGGCACTGCACGGCGCCACCTTCGTGGTCGACGTCGCCTTCTACCGGCCGACCCTGACCGAGGACGGCGTCGTGGTCGACATCGGCCGGGCCGGCGAGGCGCTCAAGCGCATCCTGGCGCCGCTTACCTACCAGAACCTCGACGCGCTGCCACAGTTCGCGGAGATCAATACCACCACCGAGTACCTGTGCGGGCACATCCACCGGGAGATGGCCGCCGTTGCCCAGGCCGGCGGCCTCGGTCCGGGCGGGGACGGCATCGTCCGGATCCGGGTTACGCTTCACGAATCGCACATCGCGCGGGCATGGTTCGAGGGGCCGGTCGCGGCGTGATCGCGGCGAGCCTCTGCGTCCCGGGCGACATCGCCACGCCGACGGGGGGCTACGCCTATGCCCGCCAGCTCCTTGCGCGTTTGCCGCGGGCAGGTGTGGCGGTCTCGCTGCTAGCCCTGCCGGCCTCCTTCCCGTTCCCGGACGCGGCCGACCTTGCGCAGACCACCACCCTGCTGGCCGCGGTTCCCGCTCGGACGGTGCTGCTCGTCGACGGCCTCGCCTACGGCGCGCTGCCGCCTTCCGTGATCGCCGCGGCTGGCCCGCACCGCATCGTGGCCCTCGTCCACCATCCGCTCGGCCTGGAGGCGGGCCTCGATCCCGCGGCATCGGAACGGCTTCTCGCCAGCGAGCGTGCAGCGCTGGCGCTCGCCGCCCGCACGGTGACGACGAGCCGCTTCACCCGCGACCTCCTCGTCGCCGCGTTCGGCGTTTCGCCGGAGCGGATCGCGGTGGCTGAGCCCGGCACCGAGCCGGCCCGGCGGGCGGCAGGGAGCGGGACGGGGCCGGTGCACCTCCTGGCGGTCGGCGCCGTTACCCCACGCAAGGGTTTCGATCTGCTCGTGGACGCCCTCGCCCGTCTGACCGATCTCGGTTTCGCGCTCACCATCGTGGGCGCCCTGGACCGCGCTCCCGACCATGTTGCAGCCCTGCGCGGACGGATCGCGGCCAGCGGCCTTGAGGCGCGGATCTTCCTGGCGGGTGCCGTCTCCGCGGACCGGCTCGCGGCTCTCTACGACCGGGCCGACATCGTGGTCTCGCCCTCCCACTTCGAGGGCTACGGAATGGCCCTGGCGGAGGCCCTGGCGCGGGGCCTGCCAGTGGTCGCCACCACGGGCGGCGCGGCCGCCGACACGGTGCCGCCCGCGGCCGGACGGAAGGTGGCGCCAGGGGATCCGGCCGCCCTCGCCGAGGCTCTGCGCGTCCTGATCGACGATCCAGACCGTCGGGCGGCGGCGGCACAGGCGGCCTGGGAGGCCGGGCAACGTCTCCCGACCTGGCACGACACGGCACGCATCGTTGCGGAAAGCCTTAAGCAGGTGCATCCATGAGCGGCTTCAGCAGTGAGTGGCTCGCCCTCCGGGAGCCGGCCGACCTTCGCGCCAGGGACCCCGCCTTGGTCGAGGCGCTCGCCGGCATCCTCGCCGCCAGGCTCGCGGAGGGCTCGCACAGGGCAGGGGCGCTCGCCGTCGTCGACCTCGGATGCGGCACCGGATCGAACCTGCGCGCCATGGCCCCGAAGCTCGGACCGAGGCAGGCCTGGACCCTCGTCGACAACGACCGCACCCTGCTCGCCGCGGCCCGGGAGGCGCTGTCGGCGTGGGCCGACCGATCGGAGACCCTGGCCGAGCAGTTGGTCCTGGAGAAAGGCGGCCGGGCGATCACGGTGAGCTTCGCGACGTGCGATCTCTCCGCGGATCTAGGGCGGATCCTCGACCCCACGCCCGACCTCGTGACCGCCGCAGCCCTCTTCGACCTCGTCGCACAGGACTGGCTCGACCGCTTCGCCGCAACCGTCGCGGCTTCCGGCGCCATCTTCTACACGGCGCTGAGCTACGACGGGTTCGAGGAATGGCAGCCGCCCCACCCCGCCGACGCCGCGCTGCAGGCGGCTTTCCTGGCCCATCAGGCGCGCGACAAAGGCTTTGGCGCGGCGCTCGGTCCCGATGCCACAGCGGCGCTGGCGCGGGCGTTCGGCCGGGCCGGCTACGCGGTGCGAACCGCCGCGAGTCCTTGGCGCCTGGGACGGGAAGACGAAGGACTGATCAGACAGCTCAGGGACGGCAAGGCGCGGGCCGTCGCGGAGACGGGCCTCGTCCCCGCAGAGGCGATCGCCGCTTGGACCGGGGCGCGGAGCGCGCCGGGGACCGGCGCGGTCGTCGGCCACCTCGATCTGCTGGCCGCTCCGGGATCAGCCGCGGACGAGCATCCGCCGTAGGGTGCCGTCGCGGCGGACGACGTGGTGATGTAGCGCCGCCGCGACGTGGAGGCCGACGAGGGCGACCAGCGCGAAGGCCGAGACAGCATGGGCCTTCAGGATCGCCTCGCCCACCGGCATGCCGCCGGAGATCGGCAGGGTCAGCGGCAGCCACCAGAATAGGTTCACGGGGGCGCAGCAGGCGGAGGTGCCAACCCAGCCAAGCAACGGCACCAGCAGGATCAGCAGGTAGAGCCCGGCGTGGGACGCGCCCGCCGCGCGCCGCTGCCAGGCAGGGATGCCGGCCTCGGGGATCGGAGCCCCGCGCGAGAGCCGGATCAGCAGCCGGGCCAGGACCAGGGCCAAGACGACGAGGCCGAAGGACTTGTGCCACTCGTAGAGCTGGTTCTGCAGCGGCCCCTCGCCGACATTCGTCATCGCGAGGGCTACGGCTACCTGCTCGACGATCAGAAGGGCGACGGCCCAGTGGAGCAGTTTCTGGGTCGCGGAGTAGGCGGCCGGATGCGTCATTACGCGTCTCCTCCCTCTGCGCGGCGGCGCAGGTCGCAATCGAAGAGAACTTCGCCCCCGCCCAGATGGTAGCTCGTGGTGAGGGGCCGCATCGCCTCGCTCAAGGCGGAAATCGGCCGCAAATCGAGGCCGCAGCGGCCCGAGCCCATGAGCATCGGCGCCACCATCAGGTGGAGGCGGTCGATCGCCCCGGCGTCGATGAAGGACGACACGGTGCGAGCGCCGCCCTCGATGAGCACGCGCGCGAAGCCGAGGGATCCGAGCCGCGCCACGATCGCGCGCGGACAGAACGCGGCGTGGTCGGCCATCCGCACGGCCTCGGCGGATCGGGGCACCGCCGCGTTCGACCGGCAGACGACGAGGCGGCGCACGCCGTCCTCCGCGAGGCAGCGGGCCGTCGGTGGGATCCGGCCCGACGGATCGATGACCACCCGGGCGGGGCTCGCCCCGTCCACGCGGCGGACCGTCAGCAGCGGGTCGTCGGCGAGGACCGTGCCGATGCCCACGACGACGGCATCGACCTGCGCGCGGATGCGGTGCAGGTGATCCAGCGCCGGACAGAGGTTGATGTACTTCGAGTCGCCCGAGCGGGTGGCGATCCGGCCGTCCAACGACTGGCCGAGTTGCGCCACCACGAAGGGACGCTGCGCCGTGCCGGCCCGAAACGGCGCGAAGATCGCGCACGACGTCGCACCCATTTCATCGCTGCGCACGCGCGATACATCAAGCGTGGCCGGAGACGGCGGGTGGGCTGCGCCAATCCACTCTGAACCCGTCACGATGGTCATTCGCCGAGCCCCAATCACCGCGCGTGAAGCGGGCTTCCGTGTCAGAGGTATTCGATGGCCACGCTTTGGAAGTATTTAGAACGACGCGATGATCGCGAACAGGCGACGATTGCGCGCGCGATCGCGGAGCTGCGGGCCGGGCGGCCGATCCTTCTCGCCGGGGAGTCCCTCGCGCTGGTGGCCTGCGCGGAGTCGGCCGATGCCACCCTCATGGCGCTCCTTGCCGAGCGGGATGGCCCGGCGCGTCTGGTGCTTCCCGCGCCGCGGCTGCGGCGGCTCGGGCTCGAGGGCCGGTCCGAACCAGGAACCATCGACCTGCACACCCTGGCTCCTGACCGGATCACCGGTCTCGTCCTGTCGCCTGAGGCACGCCTCGACGCGCCCGTCGCGACGGCCTCGTGCCTCGACGAGACCGCGCTCGACCTCATGCGCCTCGCGCATGTATTGCCTGCCTGCATCGTCATGCTCCTGCCCGACGGGGAGCAGGGTCCCGTGGACCTTCTGACCGTCGAGACGGCCGCGATTCACGCCCGTCATCGCCTCGGCGTCCGGATCGTCAGCCGCGCGCCCGTGCCCCTGGAGGGTGCACGGGACAGCGAATTCGTCGTGTTTCGCGGAGGCGACGGTCTGCGCGACCACGTCGCGATACGGGTCGGGCAAACGGCTTCGGACGCCCCCGTAGCGGTGCGTCTGCACTCGGCTTGCTTGACCGGGGACCTCTTCGGATCGCTGAAATGCGATTGCGGCGATCAACTTCGCGGGGCCGTCAGGGACCTCGCGGCGAACGGCGGCGGGATCCTCCTTTATCTCGATCAAGAGGGGCGCGGGAACGGGCTCGCCAACAAGATCCGCGCCTACGACCTCCAGGCGTGTGGCTTCGACACGTTCGAGGCGGACGAGATCTTAGGCTACGGTCTCGACCAGCGCCGCTACGAGTTCGCGGCCGCGATGCTTCGGGATCTCGGTGTGCAGCGGGTCCGGCTGCTCAGCAACAACCCCGCCAAGATCGCCGGGCTTCGGTCCGCCGGCCTCGAAATCGTCGGTTCGCAACCGAGCCTCGGACGGGTCACCGCCGAGAACCTGTTCTACCTGACGCGGAAGCGCGACCGCACCGGACACACCCTGGGCGGCGACATCGCCGAGCGGATCGCCGCGGACATCACCTAGAGCATGTTGTTTTCAGACGGCAGCATATCCTGAGTTGACGAGGTCGTTTGCGCATTCGCTCGGAGCGACGAGATCGACGAGTTGGCCGATCGAGACTTGAACCGACTGGGACACCGAGCGGTGACGACATCTACGCGGCGAGGCCTGTTCTCGCTTGCGGCCGGTGCCGCGTCGCTCCTCGGATCCCGGCCCGCAGCGGCGCTCTGAGATGCTACGGTGCGCGACCGCGATCCCGCGTTCGAGATCCTCAATTCAAGCTTCGCTCGATACAACCCGCGCAGTGTCGGTCGGCTCGCCAAGTCGCACGAGAATTTCGGCCCGAAAATCTACACGCGGGCCGGGCCAACGCGACGAGGACGTCGAGGAGAGGCGAAGGATGACCTGTCGTCGTCGTGCGGGCCGTCCGAACGCCAAGGCTCAGAGCTTCACGCCTTCGAGATAGCCGCGGTTCCAGGTGGGGCTCATCAGGATCTCGTTGACGCAGACGGTCGCCGGCAGACGGGCGACGAACAGGATCGTCTCGGCGAGATCCTCTGCTTGCAGCATCCGGCCCTTGTCGTCGGCAGTCACGGGGACCGGCCGCTTGTCGAGGAGGGGCGTGGCGACCTCGCCGGGGCAGATACAGCAGGACCGGATGCCGTGCCCGCATTCCTCTTGGTTCAGGCTCTCCGACAGCGCCACCAGCCCGTGCTTGGCGGCGGAATACGCGGGTCCGGTGAGTTTCGAGACGTAGCGACCGGCCCAGGAGGAAACGTGAATGATCAGGCCGCTCCGCTGAGCCCGCATCGTCGGTAGCACGGCCCGCGAAGCGTAGAATGGACCGTTGAGATTGACGCCGACGACGGCGTCGATGCCGGCCGGCGTGATCTCGCTCCAACCGCGCTGCGGTACATTGAGGCCCGCCGAATTCACCAGCAGGTCGCATCGCCCGCAGGCGGCCTGGACTGCATCCCAGGCGCGCTGGACCTCGTCAGCCACGCCCATGTCGGCCGGCGCGACCAAAGCCTCGCCGCCCGCCCCGCGGATGAGGTCCGCAGTGTGTTCGAGGGCGTCCCGCCCACGGCCTGTGAGCGCGAGACGCACCCCGGCCTTCGCCAGCACGAGTGCGGCCGCCTGTCCGATTCCGGACCCGGCGCCCGTCACCCAGGCCACCTGTCCCGCGATGTCGCGCATCATGGTGAGCCTGTCCCTACGGCTTGCCGACAAGGGGGCAGCCGCCCTCGCTCATCGGTCGGAATGCCTGATCGGCGGGGATCGTCTCCAACACCTTGTAGAGATCCCACTCGCCCTTCGACTCCGACGGCGCTTTCACCTCGAACAAGTACATCGGATGTATCTTGCGCCCATCCGCCCGGACCGTCCCCTTGCCGAACAGCGGATCGTCCGTCGGGTTGGCCTTCATCCAGGCCATCGTCGCCTGCGGGTCCGTCGACTTCGTCGCAGCCACTGCCTTCAGGTAGTGCAGGAGGCCGGCATACACGCCCGCATGGTTCATCGTCGGCATGCTGTTGCCGTTGCGCGGGTAGAAGCGTTCGGCGAATGCCCGGGTCCCCGGGCTGAGGTCCCAGTAGAACGACTCGGTGAGCACCAGACCCTGCGCCGTTTGCAGGCCGATCGCGTGGACGTCGACGGCGTAGATCAGCAGGGCAGCGAGCTTCTGGCCGCCATCGGTCAGTCCGAACTCGTGCGCCTGCTTGACCGCGTTGACCGTATCGCCACCCGCATTGGCCAAGCCCACCACCTTCGCACCGGAGGCCTGCGCCTGCAGCAGGAACGAGGAGAAATCGGTGGCCGGGAACGGAACGCGGGCGGCGCCCAGGATCCGCCCGCCGCCTTTGTCGATGACCGCGGTGGCCTCGTTCTGCAGCGAGAGGCCGAATGCGTAGTCGGCGGTGAGGAAGTACCACGTGTCACCCCCGCGCTTCAGCATGGCGCCGGCGGTGCCATGCGCCAGGGCGTAGGTGTCATAGGTCCACTGGATGGTGTTCGGGGAGCATTGCTTGCCGGTCAGTTCCGTGGTCCCAGCCCCCGAATCGACGAAGACCTTGTTCTTCTCGCGCGTGACCTGGCTCACCGCCAGAGCCACCGAGGACGTCGGCACGTCGAGGATCGCGTCGACGCCGTCGCGATCGTACCACTGGCGGGCGACGGCGGCACCGACATCCGGCTTGTTCTGGTGGTCGGCCGAGACGATCTCGACCTGCAGATCCGTGTTCGTCTTGCCGAAATCCTCGACCGCCATCTGCGCGGCCACGACGGAGCCTTTACCGCCTGTATCCGCATAGACCCCGGACATGTCGTTGAGAATGCCGACCTTGACGTGGATCGGCTGGGCGGAAGCAGGACCCATCAGGGTGGCAAGGCTGATCGCGGCCGAGAGTAAGCTAGACCGGATCAACGCCATGGCAGACCATCCCCCGCTGCGAAATATTGATTGAGGCAAGGAGGGCACGCTGCGCGTCCCAGCGTCAAGCGCCGTTGCACAGTACGATTCGGCCCGCGCGAAACACAGGGGGCCTTCAGTGCCCTGTAGCTGACGCCGCCCGGGATCACCTCGGGCGGCCTACCGAAACCGCCGACCACGCGCGCCAAGGGGAAGACCCGATGCGGCCGACGGTGGTCCGACAGGTCGTGCAGACACCCGATCAACGGACGTCCTGCGACCGGAGGAATGCCATGACCTCCTCCGCGAACATCTCGGGTTTCTGAAGCTGAGGAACGTGAGCGCAGTCCGGTAGGATCACGAACTTGGCGTCGGACAGACCGTCGGCGAGCTCGCGCGCCATGGCCGGGGGCGTCGCCTCGTCGTGTTCGCCCACGAGCACGAGAGCCGGCACGCGGATCTCGGAGAGGCGCGGGCGCAGATCGAGACTCGCCAGGGCCGCGCAGGCCCCCTGGAAGACGGTCAAATCCGTCCGCAGAAAGGCCGCCCGTCGATCCGCCATCAGGGCCGGATGCGCGGCCTGGAATGCGGGGGAGAACAGGCGGCGCATCGCCGTGTCGGCAATCGCCTGCAGACCCTTCTCGCCGGCCACACCCGCCATGCCGCGAAAGGCATCGCGGCCTGGCTCGGAGAAGCAGGCGCCGCAATCGGCGAAGACGAGGCGGTCGAAGAGGTCTGCGTGGCGGAGGGCGCAGAGCAGCAGCACGAAGCCGCCATAGCCATTGCCGAGCCCAGCCGTCGGACGGCCCCCCGTCGCCTCGCGCACGGCCTCGGCGATCCGGTCGGCAATCGCCTCCAGGCCGCCCGGAACGGGCGCCGAACCGCCGAAACCGGGGAGTTCGGGAACGAAGATCCGGAAATCGCGGCCCAGGTCCGGGACAACCAGGTCGAAACTGGTGGCATCGGCGAGCAACGAGTGCAGCAGGACCAGGGGCGGTCCCTCGCCGGACGCGCCTACCGCAACCTGTCCTCCAGCGAACATCGCCTGCATTCCAGACCTCCCCAACTGCATCGACCGACGGTTGCATGCCGCTGTCGCATTCGGCGTGTCCGGCGGCAATCCGGTTGACGTGATATTTCACGAATGGCACCATGAGTCGATCGAACGAGGCCTTTCGTGCTGCTCCGTGACAACATCTACGCGGCGATCCGCGCCGACATCCTGGCTTGCGTCCTGCGGCCCGGTGCGGAGGTTCGCGAGCAGGAGCTGGCCCAGCGCTACGCCGTGAGCCGCCAGCCGGTGCGCGAGGCGCTGCTGCGCCTGGAGCGGGAGCGGCTGGTGACCGTTCACGCGCGGCAGGGATATCAGATCAACGCGATTTCAGTCGCGGATGCCCGCGATCTGCTGCGCATGCGCCTCGTGCTGGAGCCGGCCTGCGCCGCGGAAGCGGCAGCCGAGGCTTCGGAGTCCGTGCTCGGCGCGCTCGACGATTTCCGCGTCGTCGCCGAAGGCGCCGACTTCATCGCGGAGAATCGCGCCTTCCACATTGCCCTGGCCGAGGCGTCGGGCAATCGGCGCATGGCCGCCACCGTGCGCGATCTCGTCGAACAGGCCGACCGGCTGGTGCGGGTCAGCCTCGATGGCATCCGCGGACGCGATCCGGCGCAGCTGGTGGCCGAACACGTGGGCATCATCGACGCGCTCCAGCGCCGCGATGGGCGCGGCGCCCGGCGTCTCGTGCGCGAGCACGTTGCCCAGGCCGAGCGTCGCATCCTGACCGCGCTGGAGCGCAGCGCGATCGTCCTCTGAACGCCGCGACCCGCCTGAACCGGGGCGCGGCGAGCCACATATGGGAAGAGACGCCATGAACATGCGCGAGCCGGCTCCGTCGATCGAGACGCGGGGCAACTTCATCGATGGGCGGGAGGTCGAAGCCGGCGACGGCACGCTGATCGACGTGCGCAATCCCGCCACCGGCGCGGTCATCGCGCGGATCCCGAATTCCGGCCCGGCCGACGTTGACCGCGCGATGCGCTCGACCCGCGCCGCGTTCGAAGGCAAGGCATGGGGCGGGATGGATGTGCGCGCCCGCGCGCGGCTGGTGAACCGGCTGGCCGACGCCTTCGAGGCCAATCTCGACGCGCTCTATCGCCTGGAGACCACCAACAACGGCCGGCCCGTCAACGAGACCCGGGCTCAGCTGTCGCGGCTGCCGGACTTCTTCCGCTACTTCGCGGGCGTGGCGCTGGCGCGGCGCGACGACGTGATCCCGGTGGAGGGCAACTACCTCAACTACACGCGGCGCACGCCGATCGGCGTCGTGGCCAACTGCACGCCGTTCAACCACCCGCTGATGATCCTGTGCAAGTCGCTCGCCGTCGTGCTGGCGACCGGCTGCACCACGGTGGTCAAGCCCTCCGAGTATACCCCGCTCACCACGCTGAAGCTCGCGCAGATCTTCACCGAGGCCGGCCTGCCGCCCGGCGTGTTCAACATCGTGCTGGGGCTGGGCGCCTCCACCGGCAAGGCGCTCGCCGAGCACCCCGACATCAACAAGCTGGTGCTCACCGGCGGTACCGAGGCCGGCCGGATCGCCGGCTCGGCCGCCGCCAGGGTCTTCGCCCACCAGACCATGGAACTCGGCGGCAAGACGCCCGTGATGGTGTTCGACGATTTCGACGTCGAGCGGGCGGTGAACTACGCGGCCTTCGGCGCCTTCATCGGCGCCGGACAGACCTGCGTGTGCGGCAGCCGCCACCTCGTCCAGGCCTCGATCTACGACGAGTTCGTGGAGCGGCTCGCCGCCAAGACGGCCTCCATCCGCCTCGGCGACCCCTTCGACACCGCGACCCAGCTCGGGCCGGTGATCTCCGAGCGCCAGCGCGAGCGGGTGCTGGCTTACGCCGGCTACGGGCGTGACGAGGGCGCCCGCGCAGTCGCCGGCGGCCGGGCCGCGCAGGTGCCGGGCTTCGAGGGCGGCTATTTCGTCGAACCCACCGTCTTCGCGGACGTGCGCTCCGACATGCGCATCTTCCAGGAGGAGGTGTTCGGCCCGTTCACGAGCGTCACCCGCTTCGAGGACGAGGCGGACGCCCTTCGCCTCGCCAACGACTCGCCGTTCGGCCTCGCCGCGGCCGTCCGCACGCGGGACGTCGCCCGCGCCCACCGGGTGGCCCACGCGGTGAAGGCCGGCATCGTCTGGATCAACGACCACCACCGTCTCGACCCGGCCTCCCCCTGGGGCGGCGTGGGCGACAGCGGGCTCGGACGCGAATGCGGCATCGAGAGCTTCAACGACCACTTCGACGTCAAGAGCATCATGCTGGCGACCGGCGACGGTCCCTTCGACTGGTACCGCGACACGGCCGGCCAGCGTCGCCTGAACTGACCGACGACGGCGCTGGGGGATGAGAGGTCCGCGCAAGACGGACCCCTTCCGCGCCGACCCTGATCCCGCGGAAGGAAACGCCCCATGCCAGAATCCGTGAGTCCGGCCGTCAACGCCGGAGGCCGCCTCGACCGTCTGCCGATCGGCCCGTTCCATCGCCGCATTATGTGGCTGATCGGGATCGGGATGTTCTTCGACGGCTTCGACATCTACATCGCCGCCACCGTGCTGGGGGCGACCCTGAAGAGCGGCTTCTCCACCCTCCCGCAGAACGCGTGGTTCGTCTCGGCCACCTTCCTGGGCATGATGGCCGGCTCGTTCCTCACGGGCTTCTTCGGCGACCGCTACGGACGGCGCTTCACCTACCAGGCCAACCTGCTGGTCTTCGGGCTTGCCGCCATCGGCGCGGCCTTCGCGCCGAACATGACGGTGCTGATCATCCTGCGCTTCATCATGGGCGTGGGACTCGGCGCTGAGAATGTCGTGGGCTACTCGACCATGACCGAGTTCGTCCCGGCACGCTCGCGCGGGCGCTTCCTGGGCCTCATGGCGGTGTTCGTCGTCACGGGCCTGCCGGCCGCCTCCCTGCTCGGCTATATCGTGATCCCGGCCTTCGGCTGGCGGGCGATGTTCGCCCTCGGCGGTGTCGGGGCGCTGGCGGTCTGGTACGCGCGCAAGAGTCTGCCGGAATCGCCGCGCTGGCTCGAAGCCGTCGGGCGCCACGCCGAGGCCGAGACGCTGATGCGGTCGATCGAGGCCGAGGCGAGCCGCGGCGCGCCCCTGCCTCCGCCCGTGGCCATGGCTCCCGTCGTGCAACTCGGTCTCGGGGCGCTGTTCCGGCCGCCGCTCCTGTCGCGCCTGCTGCTGGGCTGCCTGTGCCTCGTGGTGATCAACACCCTGCTCTACGGCTTCGTGACCTGGCTGCCGACCTTCTTCATCCGGCAGGGACTCTCCGTGGCGACCTCCTTCGGCTACGCGCTGCTGATGGGGCTCGGGGCACCGGTGGGCAGCGCCATCGGCGCCCTGACCGCCGACCGCTGGGGCCGCAAGCCGACGATCATCGGGGCTTCGGCGGCAGCGATCGTCTTCGGCATCCTCTACCCGATGACCCTGGATCCGATCCTTCTGCCGCTGGTGGGCTTTGGCCTGACGGTGCCGATCTACGTCCTCGTGGCGCTGCTGTTCGGGATCTACATTCCCGAGTTGTTCCCGACCGAGATCCGGCTGCGGGCCTCAGGCCTGTGCAACACGGTCGGGCGCGGGGCCACGATCGTGACGCCCTTCCTGGTGATCACCTTGTTCGAGACCTACGGCATCGCGGGCGTGACCGGCCTGATGATCGGGCTGCTCGCGTTGCAGATCGTCGCGGTCGCCCTGTTCGGTGTCGAGCCGCGCAGCCAGAGCCTCGAGAGCCTCGAGGCCGGGATCGTGCCGACGGGTGAGACGACGGCGCGGGATGCCGTCCCCCGGCCGGTCGCATGAGCCGATGAGCGCGTCGATCGGTGCCGGCGCCGAGTCTGGGAGCACGCAGGCCAGCCCGCGTTCGCGTCGTGGCGGTGCCTGCGGCGGGCATGTCCTCGCGGGCGCAGGCGGAATGCCGACGACGGCCGGGTCCGCGAACACCGGATCTCGTGGTCGGCGACAATGAGCGAAGGGAGCAGACAGATGAGGTCACGGGTTGCCGGAGCGACGGGCTTGGCCTTCACCGCCATGGTGTCGCTGGCCGGGCTGTCGACGGCAGGCGCGCATGGGCCGGATGCACCGCCCCATCAGCTTTACGCCATCGGCGACCTGCCCCTGGAGAATGGCGAGGCGATCCACGACTTCGCGATCTCGTACGTCACGCACGGGACGCTGAACGCCGACAGATCCAACGCGATCCTGATGGTGACGGCGATCAGCGGAAATCACCACCGGATCGACTTTCTGATCGGCCCGGGCAAGGCCCTCGACACCAACAAATACTTCATCGTCGCGACCGACGCGATCGGCAACGGATTGAGCACCAGCCCGAGCAACAGCGTGCGCCAGCACGGGCCGGCCTTCCCGCATTTCTTTATCCGCGACATGGTGGAGAGCCAGAAGCGGCTGCTCGATCACCTCGGCATCACGCACCTCGTGGCGGTCGCGGGCGCCTCGATGGGCGGCATGCAGGCGCTGCAATGGGGCGTGAGCCATCCCGGCCTGATGGATGCGCTGGTGGCGATCACGCCCATGGCCCGCACGGCGCCCTGGTCGATCGCCGTCAACGAAACGACCCGCAGGGCCTTGATGCTCGATCCGGCGTTCAAGGATGGCGCCTACGGGTCGCAACCGGAGCTGGGCTGGCGCCTGCGTGCCGACATCCTCCAAGTCCTCGCCACCCGCACACCGGACGCGCTGGCCGGCATCGCGCCGCAGGCGCTCGACATCCTGCCCTGGATGCGCGCGCAGGAGGAGGCGGTTCTCAAGACCGGCTTCGATGCCAATGACTGGATCGCGCAGACCTGGGCGTACGACCGTCACAACATCGGCGACACGCCCGGCTATGGCGGCGACCACCGCAAGGCGCTCTCCGCGATCAAGGCCCGGACCCTGATCATCACCGGCGGCGATCTCGACCTGTACAACCCCGTCGCCGAGGCGCGCGAGGCGGGCGCCTACATCCCGAACGCGAGCGTGCTGGCCATTCCCTCCGTCCAGGGTCACACCGCCGGCAGCGCCGCCAAGCCAGCCGACGTCGACTTCATGAACGCGGCGGTGCGCCCCTTCCTGGAGAGCGTCGCGGCCGGGCGCCCGCGATGAGATCCGGGAGCCTCGGAACCGACCCGCACCGTCCTGCCCCCCCGCCGGGACGTCGATGGCCTGAAGTCCCATCCTGCCTGCCTCCCTTCGCTCGGCGGCGAGACGGCGGCCGCTGGGCCGAGACGCGTTTTCCGATACGGCTTCGCCAGCACAGCCATCCCGGCGGCGACTGGGCGGGCTTCGGAGGCGCGGAGCGACCTGTCGCCGCGGCGCTGTGTGCGTGAAGGGGTTTGCTGACGCCGATTGCATCCGCGGGACAGGAGCGTTTCGCAGGCCCGTCGCGATCACGAGGGGGCGGCCTTTACATTCCGGCGCATGGCGGTTCTGATGGAACCCCGCGATCGATGGGCTACCAAAAGCTCGCGACGCACAGGCACCGGGAGGGGGACGATGCAGAACATTGCTTCGTCCGAAGGCCATTGGGGTGAGAATTCTCCCCCCGAGACCGAGCGGGCGGCGGAAGCGCGTCAACTCTACGCACGCAAACGCGCCGCCGAAGCCGCCAGAGAGCGTTGCCTGGTTCTGGGGCAGGTCGTTCAGGCCGAAATCCTCCCGCAACTGATGCTGCTGCATCGCGGTTTCGTGTCCGCCGAGACCAAACCCGTCTTCAAGCCGAACGTGGAACAGGTCGCCGCCTTCACCAATCTGGCACTCGCAGCGGAGGACGCGCCGATCATCGAGGCCTTCACGGCGCTGATGGCGAAAGGCCATCCGTTGGATCGCCTGTTTATCGATCTTCTGGCGCCGGCGGCGGCACTCCTCGGCCGCATGTGGGACGATGATCTGTGCGATTTCGTCGAAGTGACGACGGGGGTCGCGCGACTGCAGAACCTGATCGCCCGATTCCGGGTCGACGGCGATGCTGTTCAGCTTGACGGGAAACGGCGTCTTTTGCTGATGAGCGCCCCCGGCGAGGAGCACACGTTCGGCGTGCGCATCGTCGAGCAGTTCCTGCGCAGGGCGGAATGGTTCGTGTCGATCGGTCTCTCGTCCAGGCCGGACGAGATCGCCGATCTGGTCGCGTCCGAATGGTTCGCCGTGGTGGGCCTGACCCTCAGCAACGAGACACGGCTCGAGCCGCTCGCGCGGGCGATCCGTTCCGTGCGCCAAGCGTCGTGCAACCGAGCCATCGGTGTCATGGTCGGCGGGCCGGTATTCCTGAAGCGTCCCGCACTCGTCGAACAGGTGGGCGCGGACGCCTCGGCAGTCGACGCGGCGACGGCAGTCCTCCTCGCGCAACGCCTGCTCGAATTCGGCACCGACATCGCCAAGCGCGCTTAGCTTCGGCGTCCGGATCCCGAGACCAGGCCCCCGCTCCATCGCCGGCGCGGTTCAGGGCGTGACATTCCCAGCGTCGATTCGCCGTGCTTCCAACCCGGGCTACCGGCGCCGCATCCAAATCGGCCTTCGTGGCTCCTTAAGATCCAGTCGGGCTAGCGACCGACCAGGATCCGGTGGTCGACGTGCGCGTCGAGCGACTGACCGACACGACAAAATTCTGCACCCGCGGTCGAATAAGGACTTCGCGCGGCATTGCCTCGTTCGCGGCCCCCCCGTCGCACAGGGCCGAATCCAAGGCGCCAGGATATGCAGTCGGCGACACGAATGTAAAGCCGTCTTGACGTAAACTCAGATTTACACTCATATCGCGCTTGCAGTGATCCCGGCTGTCGGTCACAGGATTCCCTGTCACCTCGGCGGTACCGGCGACCCTCTGCGATCTGTTGACGTACCCGGCGCACGGATCGGTCGACGATGTCCAAGACCCGTACCTTCGGTGATCTCGCCGTGCCACGCGCCCATTGCGACGCGATAGCGAGCGTCCTCGGCGCCGACGCGTTCGTGAGGCTCAAGGGTCTCCGCGGGTTCGCCAGGAGAGGCCAGGAGGGCGGCGTGATGGCCCTCACATCAGCGACTGACGATCTGGAAGACCGGCTGGAGGGTGTCCAGACACAATTCGCAGCCTAGACTTTCTTACGGCCTGACATCATGGACGCGCCTTCAGGTTCCGAATCCGCAAGAATTCTAGCGCGAGCCTTCGTGGATGGAGTCGTGGAGTCATGCATTCAGAGAGGCGTGCCGATTGCGGCTCGGCTCAGGAAACTGCAGGCCGACCAGGAATTGATCGTCGACGTCTGTCAGATATCCGGCAATCGTCGAGACATTTATCAATTGATACTATCTGAAATAGCAGACCGTTTGAAAGCGCCATGACTTGTAAATCGACATTGAAATTATCCGCCTTTATTTGATCGATTGCGAATATTCTATCGAAATCAGCTTCATGCGAAGTGCGGCCGATGGCGGAGTGCCGCGACAGTGTCGAAAACTCAGTGGTCAGTGTCGCCCGCGATGCTGTGTACCGCGACGTCAGCCTGAATCGTGTTTCGGATCGCGACCCGTATCGTCGTGAAGCGGCGTCGCGTGGGTGATCGACGAGCGTCACTGTCGATGCACCCTCATCAAGATGTCATGGGACCATTTCGAGCGTCCTGCGTTATCGGTCGGTTCGTCATTCCATCAATGGCGTCCCTAAGCCAATCACCCGGCGGCCGGAGGCCGTCTCCCCATCGTGGTACCTATGCCTGCTGAGCGACCGACGCCTGCCTCCCCCTTCGTGCGGGAGATCCTGTCGACCGGCTTGGAAGGATTGGACGACGTCCTGTCGGGGGGGCTCACACGCGGGCGCCTCTACCTCCTGGAAGGCACCCCCGGCACCGGCAAGACGACGCTGGCTCTCCAGTTCTTGCTCGACGGCGTGGCATACGGGGAGAAGGGCCTCTACATCACGCTGTCCGAGAGTGCCGACGAACTCCGCGCCACGGCCGCTTCGCATGGCTGGTCCCTCGACGGGATCGAAATCTACGAACTCGTCAACGAACTCGGCCTCGACCCGGACAGCGAACAATCGGTCCTGCATCCCTCCGAGGTCGAACTCGGCGAGACGGTGCGGGAGGTCATCGACCGGGTCGACGACCTCAAGCCGGATCGTGTCGTGTTCGACAGCCTCTCGGAGCTGCGTCTGCTCGCGCAGAATCCGCTCCGGTATCGCCGTCAGATCCTCGCCCTGAAGCAGATGTTCGCCGCGCGAAACTGTACGGTCATCCTGCTCGACGACGGCACCGCCGACGTGCAGCTCCACAGCATCGCCCACGGCGTGATCCTGCTGGAGCAGTCGCAGCGGGAATTCGGTGCCGAGCGCCGACGCCTCAACATCCTGAAGATGCGCGGCGTGAAGTTCCGCGGCGGCTATCATGACTTCGTCCTCGATACCGGGGGTATCGTAGTCTTCCCGAGCCTGGTCGCGGCCGAGCACCATGCCGCGTTCGATGCGCGATCCGCCTCCACCGGGTCACAGGAACTCGATCTTCTGCTCGGCGGCGGGCTGGTGGCCGGCACCAACACGCTGCTTCTCGGCCCGTCCGGCGTCGGCAAGTCCACCACGGCCGTCCGGTGCATGCTAGCCGACCTGGAGCGCGGCGGACACGCGACGTACTTCCTGTTCGACGAGGGGCAAGCGACGATGCTGACCCGCGCGCGACGACTCGGCATGGACCTGCAGCCTCACCTGGACAGCGGCAACCTTGCCATCGTCCAGATCGACCCGGCGGAGCTGTCGCCGGGCGAATTCGCGTGCCGGGTGCGCGAGGCGGTCGAGGAGCGCCGATCGCGCTTCATCGTCCTCGACAGCCTGAACGCCTACATCCATGCGATGCCGGGCGAGGAATACCTCGTGCTGCAGATGCATGAGCTTCTGAACTATCTGAACCAGCAGGGCGTCATGACGCTCCTGATCCTGGGCCAGCACGGCGTCATCGGCGATGTGAGGTCCGATATCGACCTGAGCTACCTCAGCGATGCCATCCTGCTGTTCCGGTATTTCGAGGCGAAGGGCGAGGTCCGGACCGCGCTGTCCATGGTCAAGAGCCGGATCAACGCCCACGAGCGGACCATCCGGGAGCTGAAGCTCTCGCCCGCCGGCATGCAGGTCGGCGAGGCTCTGACGGACTTCCAGGGCGTCCTGTCCGGCCTGCCGACTTACGGCGGTGCGGTGGACATGCTCGAAGGGAGCGCGGCCGGCGCGGGCACCCCGTGATGGCGCCATCGGAGGACGACGAGGATCGCGTCCTCATCCTGGCCCCACGCGGCCGCGACGCGGCCGTAATGGCCAAGCTGCTGGACAAGGCCGGCGCCGCATCCGTGATCTGCGCCGATGTCGCGGCGTGGCTGGACGGCCTGAAGGCGGCCGCGGGCATCTCGATCGTCACTGAGGAAGCCCTACTCGAGGTCGATCCGGCCGCGTTCGATGCCTGGGTCGAGGCCCAGCCCCCCTGGTCGGACTTTCCCTTCATCCTGCTCGCCACCCGCCAAGCCGGGCGGCGGACGGGCAAGGCCGCGGCCATGATCGAACGGCTCGGCAACGTCGTCCTGCTGGAACGGCCGATCAACGCGGAGACCCTGGTGAGCGCGGTGGGATCGGCCCTCCGCGTCCGGCGACGGCAATACCAAGCCCGCGAGCACATCCGGGAACGCGAGGAAGCCCAGGAGCGCTTGCGGGTCGCCAACGAGACGCTGGAACGCCGCGTCGCCGAGCGCACCCGCGAGGTCGAGGCGGCGCGCGAGACCCTGGCGTTCGCCCTCGACTCGGCCGGGATGGGATCCTGGGACCTCGACCTCGTCCACGACACCGCGCGGCGTTCAACCCGTCACGACGCCATCTTCGGCTACGACCAGCCGCTTCCATCCTGGGGCCGGTCCGATTTCCTGTCCCACGTGGTGCCTGAGGACCGATCAGCGGTCGAGGCGACCTTCGCCCAAGCGATGGAATCCGGCGCCTTGACTCTCGAATGCCGGATCATGCGCCCGGATGGCGCGGTGCGCTGGATCGCAGCCAAGGGCCAAGCCGAGTACCGCCCCGACGGCCAGCCCGTCCGCTTGGCCGGCGTCGTCCTCGACAGGACCGATCAGCGGAACACCGAGGAGGCGTTGCGCCAAGCCCAGAAGATGGAGGCGATCGGCCAGCTGACGGGCGGCGTGGCGCACGATTTCAACAACCTGCTGACGGTCATCGTCGGCGGCCTCGACATGGTCATCCGCAGGCCTGAGAAGACCGAGCGGGTTCTCCGCTTGGCGGAGGCGGCAATGACCGCGGCACGCCGCGGAGAGCAACTCACCCAGCAGCTCCTGGCCTTCTCGCGGCGACAGATGCTGCGGCCGCAGACGCTCAACCCGAACCGCCTCCTCTTGGACTTCAGGCCCCTGGCGGAACGGGCCGCCGGCGGTGCCATCGAGCTGGTCTTCGACCTCGATCCTGCGCTTGACCCCATCAGGATCGATCCCGCGCAGTTCGAGGCCGCGGTGCTGAACCTTGTGGTCAACGCCCGCGATGCGATGGACGGGGAAGGCCACGGCAATCGCATCGTCGTGCGCAGCCGAAACGTGCATCTCGACACCGCGGCGGTGGCCGACCGGGGCATCGCACCGGGCGCCTTCGTCGAGGTCTCGATCATGGACCTCGGGAGCGGGATCGCGCCCGAGAACCTGGCACGCGTGTTCGAGCCCTTCTTCACCACGAAGGAGGTCGGCAAGGGCACGGGCCTCGGCCTGTCCCAGGTCTATGGATTCACCCGGAGCGCCGGCGGGTTCGTCGGCATCGACTCCAAGGTCGGCGTCGGCACGACATTCCGCATCCTGATCCCGCGCTCGGCCGATCCGGCGGGGGAGGAGACAGGCTCGGGCCGGGAGGGACCGCTTCCGCTGCGCCGCGCCGCCGAGGGCGACACGGTACTTCTCGTCGAGGATGACGAGCAGGTTCTGACCATGGCCGTGGAAAGCCTCGAGGAACTTCACTACCGGGTCATCATCGCCCGCAACGCCGTCGAAGCCCTCGATCATCTGAAGGGGGTGGAGCGCATCGACATCCTGTTTTCGGACGTGATGATGCCGGGCGGCATGAATGGGTCGCAACTCGCTGTCGAGGCGCAACAGCTCCGCCCCGGCCTGAAGGTGCTCCTGACCTCCGGCTACGTCGCCGACCTCGACGAAGGCCAGGTCATCGGGCGCGGAGAGCTTCCGGTCCTCAGCAAGCCCTATCGGCGCGACGAACTTGCTCGTTCGCTCCGTCTCGTCCTTGGCGGCAGAACGTCGTGACATCCCGCACCGCCCACTCGCAAAATTGATTTTCCGCCAGACCAGGCTCGCTCGTCGATCTGAAGACAAAGATCGGCGTCCGTTATCTTGCCGTCACGTTATGATCGTTGATCTATCATATTTAGCCTGATGTCGAAATTAGACGGTCAATATGTATCAAATTACATCGATCTAGACTATAAGCAGATTGAATTATTCCCGATAACCGGCATCAGCACACATCGGGAGATCAGAGCTGTCATAGCGCCTCCGGACACACGCTCGAAGCGGGGCGCAAGACGGGTGTGAGCGCCGAGCCGCGCAGGTCTGGCCGAAGGCCGCAGAGGTGTTTCGGCATACAGATCGAAGCCGGCATACGCCCTCTGGCAGCCGCTTCAGCTCGCAATCAGTTCCCGGATGCGGACGGCCAGGGTGTCGACCGCGAAGGGCTTGGTCAGGATCCCCATGCCGGGATCCAGCCGGCTGTTGCCCAGCAACGCATTCTCGGCGAAGCCGGTGATGAACAGAACCTTGAGGTCCGGCCGGTTGACCCGCGCGGCATCGGCCAGCTGACGACCGTTCATGCCGCCAGGCAGCCCCACATCCGTCACCAGAAGGTCGACGCGCGCATCCGACTGCAGCACCTTCAGGCCGCCGCCGCCATCCGCGGCCTCGACCGCCGTGTAGCCGAGATCCTTGAGGACGTCGGCCACCAGCATGCGCACGCTCGGCTCATCATCCACGATCAACACGGTCTCGCCCGCCTCGGCCATCGCCAATGGGCGCCGCTCCAGACCTATGCCATCCGCATCCGCCTCGCCGCGATGCTGCGGGAGATGGATGCAAACCGTCGTTCCCCTGCCGACCTCGGAGATGATCCGCACCTGACCGCCCGATTGCTTGGCGAACCCGTAGATCATCGACAGGCCCAGGCCCGTGCCTTCACCCATCGGCTTGGTCGTGAAGAAGGGATCGAACGCCCTGGCGACGATCTCCGGCGACATGCCGGTCCCGGTGTCGGACACGCAGAGAGACAGATACTGCCCCTCCGGCAGGTCCTGTGCTTCAGACTGGAGGGTGTCGATCCAGCGGTTGCCGGTCTCGATCGTGATCCTGCCGCCGCCGGGCATCGCGTCCCGCGCGTTGATGCACAGGTTCAAGAGGGCATTCTCAAGCTGCGACGGATCGACCAGCGCGAGCCAGAGGCCGCTCGCACCCACGTACTGCACGTCCACGCTCGGGCCGACCGTGCGCTGGATCAGGTCGAGCATGCCACCCACCAGCCTGTTCACGTCGACGGCCTTGGGCGCCAGCGTCTGCCGGCGCGAAAAGGCGAGGAGGCGGTGCGTCAACGCCGCGGCACGTTTCGAGGCGCCCTGAGCGACCGCGATGTATTTCGCGACATCCTTGAGACGCCCCTGGCCGATCCGGGTCTCGATCAGTTCCAGCGAGCCGGAGATGCCCGCGAGCAGATTGTTGAAGTCGTGCGCCAGTCCACCGGTGAGCTGGCCCACCGCCTCCATCTTCTGCGATTGGCGCAGGGCCTCTTCCATGCGCGTGCGGTCCTCGCCGGCCTGCTGGAGGCGGTCGGCGGCGGCCCGCAGGTCGCGGGTCCGTTCTTCCACCCGCGCCTCCAGCGAGGCATTGAGCAGCCGGATCTCGTCCTGCGTGCGGCGTTGCCGGTACGCGGCGAAGGCGAGCAAGGTGGTGGCGAACAGTCCCCCGCCGCAGAGGAGCCAGATCTCCGGAAACGCCGCCGTGCGTTGTGGGGAGACGCGCTCCTCGAAGCGGACGGTCCACGTGCGACCGCCGAGGTCGAGCGTCGCCTCGCGGGTGAGGCGGCCGGCCTTCGCAACCGAGGCGCGTGCCGACCGATGCAGCAGCGTCGCCTCGCTCGGCGTGCCGTCATAGACCGCGAAGGCGGCGTCCTCTTCTGCCTCGGCCGCCACGATGCTGCCGAAGAGGTCATCGGCCCGGAAGGCGCCGAAGACGAAGCCCAGGAATTGCCGCCGCCGCTCGTCGACGTCGGGGGGCACGACTCCGTCGGTATAGACCGGTACGGCGACGAGGAAGCCGGCCTGCTTGTTCGCGTCGATCTCCTGAACGAGTTGGATCCGCGCAGAAGCGGCCGGCTGGCCCGTGTCGCGCGCGCGCTCGACCATGTTGCGACGGATCGGGTCGGACATCACGTCGTACCCGATCGCCGCCCGGTTGCGCGGGTTCGGCGGCTCGGCGAACAGGACCGGGCTGATCGTCGGGTTGTCCGTCGAGGGACGCACCCGAAAGTCGGCCACACCCAGGGCCTCGGCGCGCACGGCGAAGCGCTCCCGCTCGGAAGCGGACAGACTTGGCGTGAAACCGATTCCCAGAAAGCCGGGATACAGGCTCTCCAGATCGAGGCGCCGGACATACGCTCGGAAGTCGGCCAGCGTGACGGCGTCGCCCTTGGCCGCGAACAGGCCGGCGCCGCCGCGCAGAAGGGCGGTGTAGGTGCGGAACTGGTCCTCGATCGTGCGCAGCTCGATCTCGGTGGCGTGCAGAAAGGTCAGGCGGTCCCGCAACTCCGCCGAGCGCCAGAACAGGGCCGTGCTCAGCCCCGTCGCGAGCAGGCCAGCGGCCAGGATCGACGGCGGGATCCACCGCGCCGCCCGCGCCGGTCGAGAGGTTGTGCGAACTGGATCGCCGACGCGATTCTGCGATGGAAAAAATCGAGGCAAGGAATGGGTCCGGACGTACGGAGCGGCCGGTCGTGCCCGGGCGAACGCCCTGGCATGCCAGCCCATGATGGCGTCACCGGGGCAATTCCGACCGGGCCGTGCAACAGTCGCCGGCGAACCGGCCGCGTCGGGTCATCCGCGCGCCTGGCAGGCCGAGGGCGGCAGAGTCGATCGATGCGCCCGGCCACGGGTCCATCCCATGCGGCGTCCCGGGTCACGGCCGCTCTGACCATGGCCCCGCATTCGCGGACCGATCCGTGCAGGCCCCGACCGCGGCTTTCGACGCGCGGTGCCGCCCGGGAAACGGATCGTCAGAGTACCTGCGAGAGGAAGCGGCGCGTCCGCTCATCCTGCGCGGACGCGAAGAAGGTCGCGGGCGGCCCGTGCTCCACGATCACGCCGCGATCGGTGAAATAGATGTGGTCGGCCACGTCGCGGGCGAAGTTCATCTCGTGCGTGACGAGCATGCAGGTCATGCCCTCTTCGGCGAGTTCGCGGATCGTGACCAGAACCTCCTTGACCGTCTCGGGGTCCAGGGCGGCGGTGACCTCGTCGAACAGCATCACGTCGGGCCGCATCGCCAGCGAACGGGCGATGGCGACGCGCTGCTGCTGGCCGCCCGACAGCTCGCCGGGATAGGCGTCCTCCTTGCCCGCCAGCCGCACCTTCGCGAGCAGAGCCCGGGCTCGGACCTCGACCTCGCGCCGATCCTGCCCAAGGACGTGGACGGGGGCCATCATGACGTTTTGCAGCGCGGTCTTGTGCGGGAACAGGTTGTACTGCTGAAACACCATGCCGACCTTGCGGCGCAGCGCCAGCTTGTCGAGCCGCGGATCGGTGACTTCGATTCCCTCGACCTGAATCGAGCCCGCAGTGACGGGGACCAGCGCGTTGACGCAGCGGATCAGCGTCGACTTCCCGGAACCCGAAGGCCCGATGATGCAGACCACCTCGCCCTTGCGCACATCGAAGCTGATCCCCTTCAGGACTTCGAATGTCCCGAAGGATTTGTGCACGTCGACGACGCGGACGATCGGCTGATCGGGTGTCCAGCCGTCGGACGGGGTAACGGCCATCGTCGCAGGCGTCATGCTTTCAACGAGTCTCGAAGCGGCGTTCCAGGGCGGCGGTCAGCCGGTCGATCGGATAGCAGTACAGGAAGAAGCACAGCAGGGCGAAACCGTAGAGCGGCGCGAACAGCTCCGGGCGCCCCCCCTCCGCCGCGTGCACCTGCGCGGTCAGCGTCAGCATCTCGGTCACGCCGACGATCGACGCCTGCACGGTCGCCATCGCGATCAGCGCGTAGACGTTCATCCAGGGCGGCAGCATGCGCTTCAGGCACTGGGGTAGAATGATCCGCCACATGGTCTGGCGTCGGGTGAAGGCCAGGGACTCGGCGGCCTCCCACTGCGTATTCGGGACCGAGCGCACGGCGCCGCGGACGATCTCGGCGACGTTGGCCATGACCGGCAGGCTGAAGCCGAACGTCGCCTTCACCCAATCGGGCAGCGGCACGCGAAATCCGAACACCGTGACCTGAAACGGCACCAGGAACATCACGAAGAACAGCAGCACCAGCCAGGGCACGTTGCGGAAGAACTGGGTGGCCGACCACGCGATGCCGCGCACCACCCGGCCCTCTGAGAGCATGGCAAGCCCGAGGCCGATGCCCGCGAGGGTGCCGAGTGCCATCGCCATCAGCGAGATGGCGACGTTGAAGGCGAAGCCGGTGAGCAGGAGGGGCGCCCACTTGATGACGACCTCCAGCGGCGAGAGGACGGCGACCCCGCCCTGTGCCCAGGCCGGGAGCGCGACGACCGCGACGCCGCACAGCAGCCAGCCATGGACGGGCCGAAGGCGCGCGCCCTGCCCTGCCCCGGCGTGGGCGAACGGCAGCAGCACCGGCAGGTCACCCGGCCGTCCGGCTGGGGCCCTGTCGCCGGGACGATTCGGATCGGCTGCGCTCATCGGCCGTAACCGGGGATGCGCAACGTCCGCTCGACGCGGTGCATGATCCAGACAAGGACGCCGACGAAGACCGCGTAGGTCGCGAGCAGGACGAGCATCATCTCGAGGACGTTCTGCGACTCGGACCAGATCTGCTTGACCGCGTACAGGGTCTCGGGGACCGCGATGGCGTAGGCGAGTGTCGTGGTCTTCAGGAGATTGATCAGGTTGTTGTTCAGCGCCGGCAGGCAGACGCGCAGCGCCAGCGGCAGAACGATATGGCGGTACGCCTTCAGGCGGGTGTAACCCAGGGCCTCCGCGGCCTCGATCGTTGTCCGGGGCACGGCCTCGATGCCCGACCGGAAGATCTCGACGTTGAAGGCGCCCGCGAACAGAGACAGCGAGACGATGGCCCATTGCACGTTGCTGAGGAGCGGGGCGCGCAAGCCATCCGCGGTGCGCAGGTCCGGCAGGATCGTGCCGAGGCCGAAATAGAAGAAGAAGATCTGCACGAGCGGCGGCGTGTTGCGAAACACCACCACGAAGCCGTTCACCAGCCCGCGCAGCAGACGCGACGGCCCGCTCTGCAGGAGCGCGCCGACCGCCCCGATCACGAGGCTGACCAGGATCGTGCTGACCGCGAGCAACAGCGTCATCCGGAGACCGGAGACGTAGCGGTCCCAGTCGTACGGATCGTAGAAGACGGTGAAGTTGAAGCCCGTCGTCTCGTAGAGACGCTGGAACCAGGCCTGGACCGCCTCGATCATCGCAGCCGGTGGCTCGGCTTCGTCGTACGAACCGCCATCAGTTGGTCGCGTTCTTGTACTTCTCGTGCATCGCCTTCGAGTAAGCGGTCGGCTCGATGCCCCACTTTTTCTCTTCGTCGACGATGAAGCCGGTCTTCATCCAGTCCTTGGTGGCGTTCTCGACCATCGCCTGAAGGGTGGCGTTGCCCTGCGCGACCGCCATCATCCACGGCGCATCGAGGATGCCCTTCAGGGGCAGCGCGTAGCCGGCCTTCCAGTCGTCGTCGAGAAGTTTACCCTGGAGCATGCTCTGGTCGTAGACGTAGCCGAGGCAATTGCCTTGCTTGAGCGCGAAGAGCGGCTTCTCGGAACCGTCGAAGGCGATGATCTCCGCCCCATAGGTGCGTGCGACGTCCTTGTTGTACCACGCCCCCGAGGTTGCGCAGAGCGGCTTACCCTTCAGCTGCGCCCAGTCGGTGATGCCGGAGGTCTTGGGCAGCAGCACGTTGACGAAATCCGAATAGTATTGCGGGTCGATGGCCTGCACGACGCGGCGGCGCTCCGGCTTGTCGGAAAGCGTGGCGATCAGCAGGTCGACCTTGCCCTGCTGCAGGAACTCGATCCGGTTGGCCGAGACCACCGGCACGAGTTCGAGCTTCACGCCGAGCCGCTTGGCGAGGTCGGCGGCGAGGTCGGGCTCAAGCCCGATGATCGTCCCGCTCGGGTCGCGGAAGCCGAAGGGCTTGTAGTCAGCCTTGACGCCGACGATCAGGGTGCCCCGCTGCTTGATCGCGTCCACGCCGTCGGCGGCCGCACTCCGGCTGGGCACGGAGAGGGTCGCAATCGCCGTGAGGGCGGCCAGCGCGCCGGCGGCCAGGGTGGTGCGGACGGTGTATCGCATCGGATCGTTCCTGCGCGGATGAACTGATCTTGGCATGGATTCAAGCAATCCACGAGCCATTCGAGCACCCGTTGTCGACGGGAGTCCCGGTTTGAGCAGCTGGAGGCGTTTCCCCGGGGCTCATCTTGCGAAGCGCGCGAGGGCGAACGGTCTCAGGTCGATCCGACCGGCATCGCCGGCCAGTTCCGCCGCGACAGTTTCCCCGATCCCGGCCGAGTGCTTGAAGCCGTGTCCCGAGCAGGCCGACACCACGAGCACCCGATCCAGGTCGGGATGGCGGTCGATGATGAAGCCGCGATCGGGGGTCACCGTGTAGACGCAGGCCGCGGCCCGGACGACCTCGGGTGTTGCGCCGGCCAGCCGGTTCGCGACGCGCAGCCGATACATCGCGTCGGATTCCGACGCGTCGACGACGCGGTTCACCTCGTCGGCGGTGGTGGTCGTGCTGTACTGCTCCGTCGCGACCTTGACGGCGTGCTCTCCCGGCATCGGCGGGAAGCCGTAGAGGTATTCCGTATCGCTCGTCCCGTACATCCAGATGAAGACCGGTGCCGACGGCCCGTACGCGGTTTCATCCGCCAGGGCATACCAGTGCAGGAGCTGGCGCCGGACCGTGAGCAGACGGTCGAACGGGCGGCCGAGCAGCGGTGCCGTCCAGGCGCCGGCGGCAACCACGGCGCGGTCGGCCAGGATCACGCCGTCCGTGGTCTCGATCCGGAGACCGGACCCGTCCTCCCGAAGCCCGAGCACTTCGCAGCCCGTCCGGATCTCGGCCCCGGCCGCGGCCGCGGAGGTGAGCTGCGCCGCGATGCAGCGCTCCGGGAACACGTAGCCGCCGCCCGGCTCGTAATACGCCTTCTCGTCACCCGCGAGATTCAGGAATTGCGGGAACCGGCGGGCGACCTCGGCGCCGTCGAGCACCTCGTGGGCGATCCCGGCGTCCTGCGCGGCGCCGATCGAGCGGCCGACGAAATCCGGCTTGCCATGGTGGGAGGAGACGCCGTGGCCGGGCGCCATGACGAGGGCGCCGCAGGCGTTCAGGAGGGTCTCTCCCGTCGCGGCCTCCAACTCGCGCCAAATGCGATGCGAGGCGGTGACGAAGGGGACGTAGTCGCGCCCCTCACCCACGGCCTGCCGGGTGATCCGCGTCTCGCCGTGGCTCGACCCGAGCGCATGCGGCGGCGCGAAGCGGTCGAGCCCGATCACTGCGGCCCCGCGCTTCGCCAGCTGATAAAGGGCGGCGCTGCCCATCGCGCCGAGCCCCAGCACGGCAACGTCGACCCGGCGGCTCACGGGCGCACGTCCATCGCTGCGCCGTGGCGGGGATCATCCGCGTCGCGGGAGGGCGGCAGATCGGCGGGTCGAGGCATCCTGGATCGATCTCGGACGACGCAACGGGAGATTTCGAGCATGACGCGTCCGCGTTGTTGCGCTTGACCAAAACAGACGGTTTCTTGACCCGATGAGACGCCAGACACCCCAGATGCGTGATGCCGACCGCCCGGCGCCGGGCGACACGCTGCAGGAGATCGGCTTCATCCTCGTTCCGGGTTTCGCGCTGATGTCGTTCGCGTCGGCCTGCGAGCCGTTCCGGGCGGCCAACGATCTCGCGGGACTCCCCCTCTACCGGCTGCGCTATTTCGGTGAGGGCGGGGGTCGGGTGGCCTCGTCGTCCGGAACCGAGGTTCCCATCGAGGATCTGCCCCGCACCCGCGGGCATCTTCATACGGTCTTCGTCTGCGCCGGTGGCGAGCCGACCGGCTGGGACCGGCCCGTGATCCACGCCGCCCTGCGGCGGCTCGCCCGCTTCGGTGTCCGCATCGGCGGCATCTCGGGCGGCCCCTACCTGATGGCCGCCGCGGGATTGCTGTCTGACCGCGCATTCACGGTCCACTGGGAATATGCGGGTGCCACCGTGGAGGCGTTCCCGGATGCGCGCCTGAAACGGGCGCGGTTCGTCGCCGACGTCGATCGCCCGACCTGCGGCGGCGGCGTCGCGCCCCTCGACATGGCTCACACGCTGATCGCCGAACGCCTGGGGCCAGCCTTCGCGCGCCGCGTCTCCGACTGGTTCCTGCATACGGCGGTCGGGGCCGCGGACGATCCGCAGCGTGCATCCGCGGTCGAACGCTACGGCGTCCACCATCCGGCTCTGCTGGCGGTCATCGAGACGATGGAGAAGACGGTCGAGGCGCCGCTCGGCCGCCAAGCCATGGCACGTCTCGCCTCGGTCAGCCCGCGTCACCTCGACCGCCTGTTCCTCGAGAAGCGCGGACTGAGCTTCTCAGCCCAGTACAGGGCCATCCGCCTCGCCCATGGCCGGCGGCTGCTGCGCCAGAGTCCACTCAGGATCGGTGAGATCGCGACGGCCTGCGGCTTCGCGAGCACGGCCCATTTCTCACGGTGCTACCGATCGCATTTCCGCTGCAGCCCCTCTTCCGAACGCTCCCGAGGCGGTCAGGTCGCGCACGCGCAAGACGCGGTGTCGGCTCCGGAACACGCCTGAGAGCGACTGTCCCCCGCTGAGCCTCTGACCGGTCAGCTGCCTCCTGTCGAAGCGGGTGAGCGGACGAGACCATCGCGGAGAACCACGCCACCGTCCCCCGGCTCAAGGCCTCTCTCGACAGGCCCGGAAGCGCCCTCTCGGGCGGCGCATGGCAAGTGCCGGCGCTGGCCCGCTGTCTGTGCAGCGCGCCGACCATTCTCCTGCCCGACGAGCCGACGGAGGGAATCCTGATCCTGCAGACGGGGGTCATCAAACGCGAGGTCCCGACCGAAGTCACCCGCGACCGCTCGCTGATCGACGCGTTCGTCGGTATGACCGGAGCCGCCACCGCAATCCTTTTCTCCCTGGCCAAACCCGGAGCTCTCCGATGGATGCCGCCCCGATCGACGCGCCCGACCTCGCCGGGATGCTGACCGAGATGACCGTGGCCGACGTTCAGGCTGCCTTCGCCCGGGGCGTGACGGCCGAGGCCCTGACCCGGGCCTTCCTGGCGCGGATCGAAGACCTCAACCCGCGCTACAACGCGATGATATTCCTGAACCCGCACGCCCTCGAGGAGGCGCGGACGATCGACCGGCGCCGGGCCGCGGGCGAGCCGCTGGGACCGCTGGCGGGCGTGCCGGTGGCGATCAAGGACAYGATGGACGTCGCCGGCCTGCCCACCACCGCTGGCTGGCACTTCCTCTGCGCCAAAGCGGGGGGCGTCGACCTGATGCCCGCGACGGACGCGCCCGTGGTTGAGCGCATGCGCGCGGCGGGCTGCGTCATCCTCGGCAAAACCAACGTGCCCGTCCTCAGCGCCACGGGCAGCCACGCCAACGACAGCTGGGCAGGCCCGACGCTCAACGCCATGGCGCCGGACCTCCTGCCCGGCGGGTCGAGCGCCGGCACCGCTACCGCCGTCGCCGCCAGCCTCGCGGTGCTGGGGCTCGCCGAGGAAACCGGCGGCTCGATCCAGAATCCCGCCTCGGCGCAGGGCCTCGTCGGCATCAAGCCGACCTTCGCCCTGGTGCCCAATACCGGCGTGGTCCCCCTCGCCGGAAGCACCCGCGACGTGGTCGGACCGATCGCCCGCTGCGTGCGCGACGCCGCGCTGACACTGGATGCCCTGGCGGGCTACACGGCCGGCGACCCGAAGACCGTGGCCGGGATCGGCCGCCGTCCGAAGGGGGGCTACGCCGCCGGGCTCTCCGGGACGGCCCTGCGGGGCAAGCGCCTCGGCCTCTACGGACCGGGCTGGCGCGATCGCGCCCTGTCCCCCGAGACGACCCGGCTCTACGCCCGGGCGCAGGGCGAGATCGCGGGGCGAGGCGCCACCCTGGTGGCCGATCCGTTCGCCGGCAGCGGCTTCGCCGCGCTCGGTCAGCCCGTCGCGGGCCTCGACCATTACGATGCCCGAGGCATCGAGAGCGTGCCGTTCGACCTTCACCTCTATCTGCAACGGCTCGGCCCGCAGGCCGCGTACCGGTCCTTCGCCGCGTTCGCCGCAGCCACGAAGGCGGAGGACCCGTTCGCGCCGGGCGGCGTGCTCGACTGGATGAACCAGGTTCCAGCCTTCGCGCCCTGCCTCGCCGACCCGCTCGCCCCGCCCGACCTGTCGGATTTCCTGGCGGCACGCGAGCGCTACCTGGAGATCTTCACGGACGTGATGACGGAGCACCGTCTCGACGCCCTGGTCTTCCCGCAGACCCGGGACGCGGTACCGGCCCTGCACGGATCGGAGCCGATCCACGAGACGACCGTGTGCGAAATCAACATCGCCGGCCTTCCGGGCGTGGTCGTCCCGGCCGGCCGCTACGTCTCGGGCTCGCCCTTCTGCCTGATCTTCGTCGGGCCGCTCTGGAGCGAGGCCGGCCTCCTCGCGCTGGCTTACGACTACGAGCAGGCGACCCGCTACCGTCAGGCCCCCGCTCTCCCGGCCTGACGCCCCGCGCCGCCGGCCCGGCGGGACCTATCCTGCCGGAAGGGACGGCGCCGGCGGCGCGACGAGGCTCTCCCGGCGCAGGCCGACGCCGCTCGTGCCCTGCGCCAGCATCGCCCGCAGCAAGGCGTCCATCTGATCGGCGGCCGCCTCGATCGCGAGCCCGTCCTGACGGATGTTCGAGATGCAGTTGCGCCGGGAATCGGGCAGGCCCGGCTGCGGACCGAATGTGATGTAGCAGCCCAGGCTGTCGGAGGCCGACAGACCTGGCCGCTCGCCGATCAGCACGACGACGCAGCGCGCCCCGAGGCGAGCGCCGACGGAATCGCCGATCGCCACCCGTCCCTGCCGCGCGACCACGACGGGGGCGAGGCTCCAGCCGGCCCGGCGCACCCGCGCGGCGAGCGCGGCGGCGGCCGGCACGGCGTTGAGAGCGACCGCCGTGGCCGAAAGGCCGTCCGCGATGACGATGGCGACGTCGGAACCCCGTTCGAGCCCGTCGAGGGCCGCCGCCGAGTCCGGGTGAAGCGTCCGGCCCCGGTCAGGCCGGCGCAGGTACTCGGCCCGATCGACCACGTTGGATCGGACCTCCACGGCGTCGAGACCCTGTTCCCGGAGGCCGTCGCGGATCGCGTCCGTGTCGAGGGGGGTCCAGACCGCCTCGCGGGCACGGGCATGGTCGAGGCCGAAGGCGAGCGCCGCCCCGGTCGGCAGACCGGCGCCGTGCGCGCCCAGGGCGATGCGGGCCTGGGTCAAGGCGCGCAGGTCACGCAGCGACGGCGCCCTGGCGCGGGTGGGCTCGGCGGGTTCGCTCATGCCGCCCGTCCGGGCAGGAGCCGGGACGCGGCGGCGAGGGCCTCGGGCAGTTCACCCGCCGCACCGGCGAGCCGGCCCTGCGCGTCCGTGATGCGGACGTCGCGCAGCCACGCCTCGAATTCCGGAGCCGGCGGCCGTCCGAGGGTCTCGCGGGCGAAGACTGCATCGTGATGGGACAGGGACTGGTAGTTCAGCATCACGTCGTCCGCTCCCGGCACGGTGATGACGAAATTGACGCCGGCCGCGCAGAGCAGGGTCAGGAGCGCGTCCATATCCTCGCCATCGGCATCGGCATGGTTGGTGTAGCAGACGTCCACACCCATCGGCAGGCCCAGCAGCTTGCCGCAGAAATGGTCCTCCAGTCCGGCCCGGATGATCTGCTTGCCGTTGTAGAGGTATTCGGGGCCGATGAAGCCGACGACCGTATTGACGAGCAAGGGATCGAACTCCCGCGCCACGGCGTAGGCACGCGCCTCCATGGTCTGCTGGTCGACGCCCCAATGGGCGTCCGCCGAGAGGGCCGAGCCCTGGCCGGTCTCGAAATACATGACCTGCCCGCCCGCCGGGCAGCGGCCCAGCGCCCGCGCCGCCGCGGAGGCTTCGCGCAGGAGGTCGAGGTCCACGCCGAACCCGGCATTGGCTTTCTGCGAGCCTGCGACCGATTGGAACACCAAGTCCACCGGGGCACCCTGGGCCATCGCCTCGATGGCGACGGTGACGTGGCCGAGGCAGCAATGCTGGGTCGGAACGCCGAGGCGCAGGCGCAGCGTCTCGAGGAGTTCGACGATCCGGATGTAGTCCGGCAGCGAATCGGTGGCCGGGTTCACGCCGATCACCGCGTCGCCCGAGCCCATCAGCAGACCGTCGAGGGCCGAGATCAGGATGCCTTCCGATGAATCGGTCGGATGGTTAGGCTGGTTGCGGGTCGCGAGGCGGCCGGGCAGGCCGATCGTGGAGCGGAAGCGCGTCACCACCGGCCGCTTGGCGGCGATGGCGACGAGGTCCTGCAGCCGGCAGATCTTGGAGACCGCGGCGACCATCTCCGGCGTGAGGCCGGGCGACAGGGCGGCGAGCGCCTGCGCGTCGGCGGCGGGGGAGAGCAGCCACTCGCGGAAGGCGCCGACCGTCAGGGAGGAGACCGGCGCGAAGGCACCCGCGTCGTGCCGGCGGGCGATGAGGTCGGAGACCTCGTCCTCCTCAGAGGGGATCAGCTCCTCGGCCAGGAAGGTCTTCAGCGGCAGGTCCGCCAGCGCGATCTGCGCGGCCAGACGCTCCACCGGCCCCTCCGCGCAGAGGCCGGCGAGCTGGTCGCCCGACCGCTCCGGCGTGGCCTTGGCGAGGAGGCTGCGCAAGTCGGGAAAGGTGAAGCGTGTGCCTTCGATCGTCGACGCATAGGCCATGGCGGGCACTCCCGGCGCGCTGTCGGACGTCAGGTAGCCCGATCGTGCCGGATTTCGAGTCCGCCGGGGAGCGGGGACGGCGCCCGCCCCGCGCGGACCTTGCCCGCCCTCAGGCCGGCAGCACGACCACCTTCGTCTTCACCGGAGTCCGGGCGTAGAGGTGGATCATGTCCTGGCTGAGCAGGCCGACGCAGCCGCTGGTGATGCCCGTGCCGATCGATTCGGCGTCGCTGCTCGCGTAGATCGTGTACAGCGTGTAGGCGCCGTTCTGGTAGAGATGGAGCGTGCGGGCGCCGAGCGGGTTGTCGAGGCCGCCGGGCATGCCGCGGGCGTATTTCGCGGCCTCGGGCTGGCGGCGGATCATCTCCTTGGGTGGGGTCCAGGTCGCCCATTCGGACTTGCGGCCGACATAGGCGTCGCCGTTCCACAGGAAGCCCTGACGGCCGACATTGGCGCCGTAGCGCGTGGCGGCGCCATCGCCCTCGATGCGGTAGACGTAGTAGTTGGCGGGATCGACCACGATCGTGCCGGGCGCCTCCGACGAGGCGTACTGGACGGTCCGTCGATAGTATTTCGGGTTGACCTTGCTGACGTCGACCGCCGGGATCGGGAACTTCTCGTTTGGCATCGGCCCGTAGGTCTTCGCCGCCTCGGCCATGAGCAGGGTGTCGGTCGTCCCGCACCCGCCGAGCGAGAGGGCGCCGATCCCGAGGGCCGAGCCGGCCAGGAACGATCGGCGGCTGAGAATCCCCGCCTCGCGCCGCGCCTGCCCGTCGAGGCCACCGACCATGCGATCGTCCGTCATCATCGCCCTGGACTTCCCTGTCCTGCAGCCCGGCGCGGCCACGCGACGTGTCCCCGTCGCGCGAACGGCCAAGCTTGAGAGTGCCGCGTGCCAGCGCGCGCGGCAAGCTTGTCTTTACAGAGTCGAGAGCGGCCGAAATGCGTCGCAAGTGTGGTGGGTCCTCGCGATCTCCGGACTTGGTTGCTGAACGACCGTGCTGAATGAGCCGAGTGTGCTTCGGACGTCGCAGGCGTCCCGGCGCGGGGCGAGGCCGGTCGGCGGCGTCAGAACTGCACGCCGCGGGTCAGGCTGCCGTCCACCACGAGGTTGGTGCCGGTGATGAAGCTCGCGGCCGGGCTCGCCAGGAAGACGGCCGCGCGGGCCACCTCCTCCGGCCGCGCCATGCGTCCGGTCGGGTTCAGCCGGAGCGCCTCGGCGAACAGCGCCGGGTTGCCGGTCTCGATCTGGTGCCAGACGCCGCCCGCGAAGTAGGTGTTTCCGGGGGAGACCGAGTTGGCGCGAATGTTCCGGGGCGCGAGCTGGAAGGCCAACCCCTGCGCGTAGTGGATCAGCGCCGCCTTGAAGGCGCCGTAGGGACCGGCCGCGAAGTCGATCTCGCGCCCGGAGACGCTGGAGATGACGACGATCGCGCCGGCCTCGGAGCGTTCGAGGAACGGCATCGCCGCCTCGACCGCCGACACGGTGCCCATCATGTCGACGGCGAAGCCGCTGCGCCACGCCGCCTCGTCGCTGCCGACCGCCAGGGCGCTCACGTTCGGCACCACGATGTCGAGGCCGCCGAGTTCCTCCGCGGCCTCGGCGATCCAGCCGCGCAGGGCGGCGGAATCGGCGACGTCGAGGGCGCGCCCGGTCGCCGCCACGCCCTTCGCGCGCAGGGCGTCGACCTTGGCGGCGACCTCCGCGGCGTTGCGGGCGCAGAGGGCGACGGACGCCCCCTCGTCCGCCAGCAGGTCCACGATCGCCGCGCCGATCCCCTTGGTGCCGCCGGTCACCAGCGCCCGGCGGCCTCTGAGCCCGAGATCCATGCCATCCTCCTTCGTCGCCGGTCAGGCGTGGGCGATCGCCTTCGTGATCGAGGCGCCGAGCGTGTATTTCGGATCGACCATGTTGCCGAGCCGCACGCGCCCGCACTGCGTGAGCAGCATGTAGGCGTCGATCTCGTCGAAGCCGAAATCGGCCGCGAGCCAGCGGATCAGCTCCCGGTAGGCGATGCGCGCGGCGTCCTCCATCGGGCGGGACGAGCCGATCGTCATGTAGAAGTCTTCGGTCTCGAGCCGCGGCCAGCGGAAGGTCCAGCCCTTGATCAGGTCGATCTGCACCGTCGTGTGGGTGGGGTGCTCCACCGCGACGCCGCAGAGCTCGCCGTCGCCCTGCGCGGCGTGGCAGTCGCCGAGGTAGAGGAGCGCGCCCTTGGCATTCACCGGCAGGTAGATCACCGCGCCGACGCCGACGTCCGGCAGGTCCATGTTGCCGCCGTAGTAGTCCGGCTGCAGCGAGGAGATCGCCTCGATCTCCGGCGAGGTGCCGATCGTGCCGATGAACGGCTGGTAGGGCAGCGTGATCCGGTCGTTCCAGCGCACGCCGTGCTCGGCCGTGACCTCGAGCTTGCGCACCCGCTCGGGGAGCGGCGGATTGAGGAGCGCGGTGTCGCCGGTGGCGACGAGGCCGCCGAATTCCGGCATGATCAGCGTCGTGCCGCAGGGCTGCGGGCCGCGCGGCCGGATCGAGCGGATCGCCACCGCGAGGCAGTCGCCCTTCTCGGCGCCGTTGACGTAGATCGGCCCATTCTGCGGGTTGAGGTAGGGGAAGTTCAGGATCTGCGTCGGGCTGTCGGTCTCGTGGCGGATCTTGCCCTCGAAGGCGTCGTGGGTCTCGACGGTGACGACGGCGCCGGGATCGACGGTCAGCACCGGCTCGGCGAAGGGGCCGTAAACGTAGTGATAGCGGCCCTGCTCGGCCTCGGTGATCGTGTGCTCCCGGCCGGGCTTGCCGCCGGCGACACCCTTGCGGGCCATGATGGACTGGTCGAGCCACTGCATGGTCGTCTCTCCCTTGGTTGTCGGACTTTGTTCTCAGACGGCGAGGTGGCGCCGCACGAGGTCGCGGTCGTCGAGGTCCCGGGCCGTCAGCTCCGCGACGATCCGGCCCTTGTCCATGACGTAGCTGCGCTGGGCCATGGCGCGGATCAGGTCGAGGTTCTGCTCCACGAACACGATCGTCACCCCGGTGCGGCGGTTGAGATCGACCAGGGTGCGGCCGATCTGCTGCACCACCGAGGGCTGGATGCCCTCGGAGGGCTCGTCGAGCAGGATCAGCGCGGGTCCGCCGACGAGGACGCGGCCGATGGCGAGCTGCTGCTGCTGCCCGCCCGAGAGCGTCCCCGCCCGCTGCCCGCGCCGCTCCCGCAGGATCGGGAACGGCCCGAAGGCGCGCTCGTAATCCGGCCGCTCGCCCTTCGGCAGCAGCGACGCGCCGACCGTCAGGTTGTCGGCGACGCTCATGCGCGGGAACACGTCGCGGCCCTGGGGAACGTAGCCGATGCCGAGGCGGGCGCGCCGGTGGGCGGCGAGCCCCTCCACGGCCGCGCCGCGGAACGCGATGCCACCCGCGGAGGCGGGCAAGAGCCCGACGAGGCTGCGCATCAGCGTCGACTTGCCGACGCCATTGCGGCCGATCACCGCCACGATCTCGCCGGGCCGGACCGCGAGGTCGACGCCCTGCAGCACGGGCTTGCCGCCGTAGCCGGCGCGCAGGCCGGTCGTCGCGAGGAGCGGCTCAGGCATCGGCGACGCTCCGCAGCGGCGGCGCGTCCGCCTCCCCGAGATAGATCGCGGCGACCCGCTCGTCCGCGATGATCGCGTCGGTGGTCCCCTGGGCGAAGATGCGCCCGACATGGAGCACGGTCACCCGCTGGGCGATCTGCCGGACAAAAGCCATGTCGTGCTCGATAGCCAGCACCGCGACGCCGTCGCGGTTGAGCGCCTGCACCATTTCGCCGGTGGCGAAGGTCTCGTCCGGCGACATCCCGGCGGTGGGCTCGTCGAGGAGGAGCAGGCGTGGCCTGAGGCTGATCGCCATGCCGATCTCCAGCCACTGCTTCTGCCCGTGGCTGAGGTTGCCGGCGCGGTCGGAGGCCGCCGCACCGAGGTTGAGGAAGGCGAGCAGCCGGCGGATCTCGGCGCCGAGCGAGGCGCCCTCCAGGTGGTGCTGCAGCGCGATCTCCAGGTTGTGGGCGACCGACAGGCTCGGGAAGATGCCCGGCACCTGGAACTTGACGCTCATGCCCCGCCGGATCCGCGCGAAGGGCTTGAGCGCGGTGATGTCCTCGCCGGCGTAGAGGATCTGCCCCCGCTCCGGCGTGTACTCGCCGAGCAGCAAGCGGAAGAAGGTGCTCTTGCCGGCGCCGTTCGGCCCGATCAGGCAGTGGATCTCCCCCGCCGCGAGGGCGAAGTTCACGTCGTTGGTGACGTGCAGTCCGCCGAAATGCTTGCTGAGGGCACGGGTCTCGAGGAGCGGGGTCATCGGCCGGCCTCCCGGCGGCGCAGGCGACCGAGCCGGCGCATGGCCGCCACCACGAGGCCGTCAGGCGCCGCCAGCACCACCACGACGAGGAGCAGGCCCATCACCACGAGGGCATACTGGCTGCCGTAGATCGTCAGCGCCTGGAAGCCGCCGAGCACCACGAGGGTGCCGATGAGCGTGGCCGTCAGGTCGCCGCGGCCGCCGACCGCGACCCAGATCACCGGCAGCGCGGCGGCGGTCAGCCCCATGCTGGAGGGCGTGATGTACTGGCCCCAGGCGGTGTAGAGCGTGCCGCTCAGCCCCGCGAGGGCCGAGCCGATCACGAAGGCGGCGAGCTGGTAGCGCCGCACGTCGTAGCCGAGCATCTCGGCCCGTTCCGGGTTCTCGCGGATCGCCACCAGCACGTTGCCGAACCGGGCGTTCACCAGGATGCGCAGCGCGAGGTAAACGACGATCAGGAGAGCCAGCAGCCCGTAGTAGAGGGCGACGTCGGGAAACAGCACGACGTCGCCGTCGAGCCACGGCACGGTCAGGGGCGGCATGCCGCTCATGCCGTTGTAGCCGTTGAGCCGCGCCGCGCCGATCTTCCATTCCGGGCCGGCGGTCTGCGCCATGAAGCGCTCCAGTGCGAGCGTCACCGACAGGGTGATGATGCCGAGGAAGACCCCGCCGATCCGGCCGAAGAACAGGAAGTAGCCGAGGAGCGCCGCCATGACGGCCGAGAGGGCCACGGCCAGCACCAGCGCCGCCAGGGTGAAGCCGTAGGCGGCGCCGACATTGAGGGTGAGCACCCCGTAGGCGTAGCCGGACAGGCCGAAGAAGGCGGTCTGGCCGAAGCTCAGCGCGCCGCCGTAGCCCCAGATCAGGCACAGGCCGAGCGCCATGAACACCCAGCAGAAGAAGTAGGCCGTGTTGCCGACCGTGTAGCCGTCCGCGAACCACGGGTAGGCGATGGCGGCGGCGATCGCGAGGGCGAAGGCGGTCCAGAAGGCAGGGCCGCGTCCCAGGGTCTGCGGGCCTTCGAGGCGCCGGAGAAGGGTCATCGCCAAAGTCCCCGCCATGGCCTCAGGCCCGCTCGCGCAGGATCAGGCCCGAGATGCCCCGCGGCAGCACCCGGATCACCAGGATCACCGCGAGGAGGAGCCCGATCTGCCCGAAGAGCTGGCCCTGCCAGGTGGTGAGGAGCGCCCGCACCGTGCCGAGCACCAGAGCCGCCGGCGCCGTACCGAGGAAGATGTCGGCGCCCCCCACGACCACGGTCACGAAGGCCTCCATGATGAAGGTCGTCCCCATGGTCGGCACGATCGTCATGGTCGGCGCGTAGAGCCCGCCCGCGAGGCCCGCCAGCGCCGCCCCGAGGCCGAAGGTCAGGGCGTAGACCGTGCGCGTATCGACGCCGAGGGCCTCGGCCATGTGCGGCACCTGGATGGTGGCCCGCGCGAGCGTGCCGAAGCGGGTGGCGTTGAAGGCGAGGTAGAGCCCGGCCAGCACCGCGACGGCGGCGACCATCAGCACCACGCGGTAGGTCGAATAGGAGTAGCCGCCGACCGTGAAGCTGCCGAGCGGCGTGCCGATCCCCGGCATGCTGGAGCCCAGCAGGATCAGCGTGCCCTGCGTCGCCGCGAGGCTGATGCCCCAGGTCGCCACGATCGTGTCCAGGGGTCGCCCGTAGAGGTGGCGGATGACGAGGCGCTCCATCACCATGCCGACGGCCCCGGCGACGAGCGCGCCGGCCAGGATGCCCAGCGGCAGCGGCAGCCCGGCCCGCGTGGTCGCCGCCGTGACGTAGGCCCCGCACATGATGAGTTCGCCGTGCGCGAGGTTGATGACGCCCATCATGCCGAACACCACCGCGAGACCGCAGGCGGAGAGCACGAGGAAGGAGAACGCATCCCCGATCTGGTAGAGGAACGTGAAGGCGTGGGTCAGCAGGTCCATCCGGAGGCCCGATCGTGATGGCTGGGGGCCGGAACCCGGGCTCCGGCGGTGTCGCGTCGTTTCCGGGCCCGGGGCCGCGGCGGCGCGTCTCACGAGCGCGCGCCGGCCCGGTTCAGGCCGCCGCGTCCGCGACGGCGCGTTGCGCGGCGCGCGGACGACCGGCCCGGCGGCTCAGGGCTTCGGCGGGTTGCTCGGCGTGTACTGCGCTATCGGATCCTTCTGGGTCAGGTCGCAGCCGGCCTTCCCGAGCCAGTAGGGCTGGATGTTCTCCCAGGTCTTCGGGAACGAGATCGCGTGCTTCTCGTCGACCTTGGCGAGGTAAATCGTATGGGAGACGTGCTGGCTCTTGGGATCGATGCAGACCTTGCCCTCCGGCGCGTCCACGCAGACGTCGCCCGCCGCGATGACCTTGCGCAGGTCGGCGCGCTTGGTCGAGCCGTTCGCCCGCTCGACCATCTGCTTGTAGAGGTAGACCGCGAGATAGGAGTTCTCGGCCTCCTGGTTGACGTAGGGCTCGTTCGGGAACTTCGCCTTCCACTTGGCGAGGAACGCCTTGCTCGACGGGCTGTCGACCTCCTCGATGTAGTTCGTGGTCACGTACATGTTGGCGAGGCTCGGGGGCTGGAACCGCTTGTGCTCGTAGCCCTGGCCGACATTGACCGACGAGCCCATCGGCACCTTCAGGTTCGCGGCTGCCGCCTGCTCGTAATAGGAGGCCTGCGCGGTCCCGACGAGCAGCGTCATCAGGATGTCGGGCTTGGCCTTCTGGATGTTCTGGATCGTCTGCGAGAACTGCGACACGCCGAGGGGGATGAACTCCTCGCCGACCATCTCGCCGCCGTTCTCTTTGACGATATTGCGCACCCACTCGGCCGAGATCTGACCGAAATTGTAGTCGGCCGCGATCGTGTAGACCCGCTTGCCGAACTTCTCCATCATCCACGGGATCAGCGTCGAGAACTGCTGCTCGGGCACCGCGCCGGTGACGACCATGTGCCCGTCGCAGACGCCGCCCTCGTACTGGTTGTTGTAGAAGGCGAAGCCGTCGAGCTGGTCGACGATCGGCCGGTAGGCCTCGCGCGACGCGCTGGAGAAGCCTGCGAAGACGGCGTTGACCTTGTCGCGCTGGAGTACCCGGCGCATGAATTCCTGATAGCGCGTGTTGTCGGACTGCGTGTCGTAGATCACGAGTTCCAGCTTGCGCCCGGCGATGCCGCCCGCGGCGTTGATCTCGTCCGCGGCGAGCTGGATACCGTGGACCTTTCCGATCGTGGCGATCGCGAAGTCGCCGGACTGATCCTCGAGGACGCCGAGCTTGATCGGGTCGGCGGCCCGAGCCGCCGGTGCGGCCAGGGGTGCGCTCAGGAGCAGGGCGGCCGCCAGGGCGGACAAACGTGGTCCGCGGGAGGGTGTCGGCATCGGGGCGTCCTCGTCTTCGGGGGTTGCTGGGAACTTCACGAGCGGGCGAGGCGCGCGGGCGCGATGGGCGCCGCGATCGGCGGGCGCGCCTGCACCAGGGCTTCGCAATAGGTTTCGAGGGGCTGGCGGGCGCGCATCGCGTCGCGGCGCAGCGCCTCGTAGGCCGCATCGTCGTCGAGGCCGTGCTCGTGCATCACCCGCAGGATCGCCTTGACGACGTGGCGCCGGCCGCGCCGCCGCTCCTCGTGACGCGCGAGGCGCTCCTCGAGGACGCGCCGGCGGTTGTGCTCGTTCACCGCGAGGAACAGGGCCGCATAAACCGAGGCGCCGTGGATCGGCTTGCGCAGCAGCCCGGTGGCGCCGAGCTGGAGCAGGCCCTTGAGGCGGCTCGGAGCCTCCACGCCCACGAGGCCGACCACGGGGACCGGCGGCAGGTCGGAGACGGCGCTCGCCGCGATGCCCGGCAGCGGCAGGTCGCCGTCCACGATGACGATGTGATGCTCGGGATCGAGGATCGCGAAATTGAGCCAGGGCGCGTCACCGGCCGGGAGGACCGAGGCCACGGTGAGCCCGAGCTTCATCAGCGTGCCGGCCAGAACCTCGGTGGCGGTGGTGGGCGGCGCGATCAGCAGGGCGTGCGCGCCGCTGAAATTCTGGATCAGGCGGGGATTGGTCATGGCACCACCCGCAGGTGCGGGCGCCGGCTCACCGGCACCACGCGCGGGTCGCTGCGCACCAGATAGGGGTCGGGCGCCACGGGTTCTGCTGCCTGCGCCACGATGGTGAAGCGGGCGGCTGCCGTCGAGAGTCCGATACGCGGCGTCAGGCAGGCATGCAGGGTCGTCTCGTCGAGGCGCACCCGCCCTTGCGGCGCCTCGAAGTCGCCCGCGCAGGCGGCCCGGCGCACCGCTGTGGCGTCCTCCGTCCCGGCCCGTGCCAGCGCCCGCGCCAGCAGATGGACCGCGAGATACGAGGATTCGGTGTCGGCCGACGCGGTCGGACCTTCGGGAAAGCGCGCCGCATAGGCCGCCGTGAAGGCACGGTTGCGGGGCGTGTCGATCGACGTGAAGTAGACGCTCGAGGACAGGTGCCCCTCGACCGCCTCCGGCCCGAGGGCCTCCAGCTCCGGCTCGGCGAGGCTGCAGCTGGCGACCGGCATCGTCCGCGGCTGGTCGATGCCGCGCGTGCGGCAGGCGCTGCGAAAATCGCGGAAGAACCGGTACGCCGAGGTTCCGATCAGGGTGTTGAACACGAAGTCCGGCCGCGCGGCCAGGATCGCCTCGATCACTTGGTTGAAGGCGGTCTCGCCCACCGCGAAGTAGCGCTCGCCCGCGACCCGGCCTCCCGCGATCGCCAGGGTCTCGCGCAGGATCCGGTTGTTCTCCCACGCCCAGATGTAGTTGGCCCCGACGCAGAACGCCGTCCTGCCGCCCTGGGCGAGCAGGTGCTGCACCAGAGGCACGATGTGCTGGTTCGGTGCCGCTCCCGTATAGATCACGTTCGCGGAGGTCTCGAAGCCTTCGTAATGCGACGGATACCAGAGCAGAGCTTCCCGCTTCTCGAAGATCGGGATGATCTCCTTGCGGCTCGACGACGTGTAGCAGCCCACCACGTGCCGGATCCCCGCGCCGAGGAGCCGTTCGGCGCCGGCGACGTAGCCGGCGAGAACGCCCTGCGGATCGACGAACACCGGCTCGAGGACGACGTCGCCCTGCGCATTCACCTCCTCGACGGCCAGGGTGGCGCCGTTCAGCATCGCCCGCCCGAGAAGGCCATACGGACCGTCCGCGGAGAACAGGATGCCGATCCGGTGATGGCTGTGACCCATGCAATCCTTCAGAACGCAAAAAGCCCGCCAGTGCGTGAGCACTGCGGGCGGCATCGCCAGGACAGTTCGAGATAGATTGGCGCGAAACTGGGCAGCTTTGCCCCACGCCTGAAAACAAGGCTCTTCGGTTATGGCGCCGGTGTCAAGCCCGGGCCGAAGCTTTCGGAAGTCGTGTCCGGCGCGGCCCTCGACCGGGGGCGGCCGAACGGCCGAACGACGGGACGGACCCCGTGTGCGCCGCGGCCGGGGCCGGCTCAGCTGCCGCGGTAGGTGGTGTAGCTCCACGGGGCGATCAGCAGCGGGACGTGATAGCGCCCGTCCGGATCGGAGACCCCGAACCGGACGGGTACGACATCGAGGAACGGCGGCTCCCCGGTCACGCCCGCCCCGGCGAAATAGGCGCCGACATGGAAGGTGAGCTCGTAGATGCCGACCGCCAGTGCCGTGCCTTCGAGCAGCGGGCGGTCGGTGCGCCCGTCGGCATTGGTGACGGCCGACGCAACGAGCTCCGCGGCTCCGCTGGGGGCCAGACGGTTCAGTGCGACGGCGACGCCCGCCGCCGGCCTGCCCGAGGCGGTGTCCAACACGTGGGTCGAGAGATGGCCCATGGCGAAGCTCCTTGCGGGAATGGGGGAACATCGCGTCCGGTGGCCGCGGGGGATGCGGAGGCGGACGCGACACGCGAGACGAGCATGCAAGAACGCGCCCGCGCAACCCGAGAGGGACTGCCAAGTCCCGCACGGGGCGGACGATCCTTCACCGTCAGCCGACCGCCGGCACCGTGTCGCGCACCGCGTCCAGCCAAGCTGGGACGTTCGCGTTGGGCCGATCGGCCTTCGCCGAGGATGGCGGTGCAGGCAGCGCGACCCTGGGCGGATCGGTTCCAAGACCAACCGATGGAGCGATCGTCTTCCATCGAATGCTGTTGCAGGATATCAATATCTCTATCATCATCGATGGTCTAAATTATTGTCTGCATGAGTGATCGATGAATATCTCGTTCGTGCTTGCCGCATCTGCGATTGCCGTCGCGATCGCGACGCCGGCTCAATCCCGCTCCAAGGCGGCGGCTTACCTGATCCAGCAGGAAATCGCGGATGGATGCGAAAGTCGTCACGGCACGATGGACGAGTCCGGAGCTGTAGAACGCGACCTCGACGGTGACGGCTTGCCGGACCTCATCATCGCACACGATGCCATCCGCTGCTCGGGATCGTCCACGCGCAGCCAGAATTGCGGCATGCAGGTCTGCGCGGTGACGTTCTACATGCGGCGGGGTCAGCTCCTGCAAAATGTTCACACCATGCTCGGCGCCGGCATCCGGGTCGGCCCGGAACGGATTCCGAAGGTGCACATGTTTGCCCATGGCGGCAGCCGTGGCTTCGTCCGTTGGAACGGTCACGGCTTTCAGTGACGCGGTCTGGTGAGATCGGCACCACGCACGGATTATTCCGCAAACCGGAATTTTGTACTGTCCAGAACGCGCATTCTGTCAGAAGCGCAGTCGCGGCATCCTGTTCCAACGGCTCGGGGCGAACCCCGACCCCGACGGAGGCCCGCACCCATGAAGCTCTATCACCATCCTCTCTCGGGCCATGCCCACCGCGCGCGCCTGTGCCTGGCGCTGATCGGTGCCCCCCACGAGCTGATCGAGGTCGATCTGAAGGCCGGCGCGCACAAGACGCCGGGCTTCCTCGCGTTGAATCCGTTCGGCCAGGTTCCGGTGCTCGATGACGACGGTACGATCGTGTCCGATTCCAACGCGATCCTCGTCTACGTCGCGAAGCGCCTCGGACGCTCCGATTGGCTGCCCGAAGATCCGCGGGGCGCGGCCGCGGTCCAGCGCTGGCTGTCGGTCGCCGCGGGTGAGATCGCCTATGGTCCGGCCGCGGCACGGCTGATCACGGTCTTCGGGGCCGGATTCCGTCCCGAGGAGGTGATCGCCCGGGCGCATACGCTGCTCGCGCGGATCGAGGCACACCTCGCCGACCGGGACTGGCTGGCGGCCGAGCGGCCGACCATCGCGGACGTGGCGGTCTACAGCTATGTGGCCCGCGCACCGGAGGGCAATGTAGACCTGTCCGGCTACCCGAACGTGCAGGCGTTCCTGCGCCGGACCGAGGGGCTGCCGGGCTTCGTCCCCTTTGCCGAAACCCAGGCCGGCCTCACGGCGGCGGCATGACGGGCGGGTCCGGGCGCGCCCGCGCACCGGACCGGACAGGAGCGGAGGGCGCGGACATGGATCACGGTCGGACCCTGCCGAAGCTGCCGACTTGGCATGCCGGCGAAATATCCATTCAGGAGACGGTCGGCGTCGCCGGGCGGATGGAGGCGATCGGTCGGCAGGTGGTGCGGGACCATATGCCCGATCAGCATCGCGCCTTCTACGCGCAGATCCCCTTCGTCGTGCTTGGAACCGTCGACCGGCAGGGAGACGCGTGGGCCACGCTCCTGGCCGGCGGACCCGGCTTCGTCAGCGCGCCGACACCCACCGCCCTGGACATCGATGCGCGGCCCGACCCCGGAGACCCCGCGGCCGAGGGGATGCGCGACGGGGAGGCCGTCGGTCTCCTCGGCATCGAACTGCATACCCGCAGGCGTAACCGTGTGAACGGGATCGTGCGGTCGTCTGCCGGCGGGGCGTTGCGCGTCGAGGTCGACCAGAGCTTCGGGAACTGTCCCCAATACATCCAGCTCCGCGACATGACCCTCGCCAGGGATCCCCGCGCGCCGGCCGCGGCCCCGGTCGAGGAGATCGCAAATCTCGACGGAGCGGCGCGCGTCATGATCGCGGCCGCCGACACGTTCTTCGTGGCCTCCTACACCGAGCGGGAGGGTCGCCGTCAGGCCGACGTCTCGCATCGCGGCGGCAAGGCGGGGTTCGTCCGCGTCGCCGCGGACGGCACGCTGACCATTCCCGATTTCGCCGGCAACCTGTTCTTCGCCACCCTCGGCAACATCCTCCTGAACGGGAAGGCCGGGCTGGTCTTCACCGATTTCGAGACCGGCGAACTCCTCCATCTGACCGGCGAGGCCGCGGTGATCCTGGATTCGCCCGAGATCGCAGCCTTCCAGGGCGCCGAGCGGCTCTGGACCTTTCGGCCGCACCGGGTCGTGCGAAGGCGCGGCGCGCTCCCGCTGCGCTGGTCGTTCCGGGCAGATAGCTGGTCACCCAACACGCTGACGACCGGCGACTGGACGGAGGCAGACGACCGTGTGCGGGCGGCCGACCGCGCGGCTCGCTGGCGGCCGTTCCGAGTGACGCGGATCGTCGAGGAGAGCCGTGCCGTCCGCTCCTTCCATCTGGCGCCGGCCGACGGCGCCGGCCGGATTGCGCACCAAGCAGGCCAGCATCTTCCGATCCGGGTGATGCTGCCGGGCACGGAGGCGGCGGTCATCCGAACCTACACGCTCTCGGTCGCGCCCTCCGACCCGACCTATCGAATCAGCGTGAAGCGCGACGGGGCCGTCTCGTGCCATCTCCACGACGACGTCCGGGTCGGCGACCTCATCGAGGCGCGCGCACCGGACGGACGCTTCACCCTCGACGCCCATGAGCCGCGCCCGGTGGTCCTCCTGGGCGGCGGAATCGGGATCACACCGCTCCTCGCGATGCTCCGACACGTCGTGTACGAGGGTCTGCGCACCCGCAAGCTCCGACCGACCACGCTGTTTTACGCCGCCCGCTCGAAAGCCGACCGACCGTTCGACGCAGAGCTGTCCGATCTGGCCGCAGCCGCGCAGGGTGCCGTCAGGATCGTGCGCGTCCTGAGCGACGTCTCCGACGCCCGGGCCGGCCTCGATTACGAGGCCGCGGGCCGGATCGACATGGTCCTGCTGACACGCGTTCTGGCCTTCGCCGATTACGATTTCTACCTGTGCGGGCCGTCAGCCTTCACTCAGGCGCTCTACGACGGGCTGCGCGGCACCAACGTGCCGGATGACCGGATCCACGCGGAGGCGTTCGGTCCCTCGACACTGGTCAGGACGGGCGGGCCGGCGGTCTTCGCCCCACCCCGCCCGCCGGCCTCGGCCGAGTCGGTGCCCGTGGCCTTCCTCGAAACCGGGAAGGAGGCGCGCTGGATACCGGGATCGGGCAGCCTCCTCGATCTCGCCGAATCCCGGGGGCTCGCGCCCGAGTTCAGTTGCCGCGAGGGGACCTGCGGGACCTGTCGCACCACGTTGCTCGCCGGCTCGGTGACCTATCTCAAGGAACCGAGCGCCGCCGTGGCGGAGGACGAGGTGCTGATCTGCTCGGCGGTGCCGGCCGACGGGACGGAGCGGATTCAGCTCGCCCTGTGACGCGCGTCGCAGCCCGCACGATCCGCTCTCTCCGGACTTCGCCGACCGGGGCGGCGCACTACGCCTATGAAGACCACCACGGCAGCGGGCGCGGGTTTCGGACCTTCGGGACCGAGAACGGGGAATTCGCCGAAGACGGGCTGATGCACAGTCGGCACAGCAGCATCGACGCGTTGCCCGTCGCGGTATCCGACCGCAGATTCCGCTGGCCCCTCGGGCGCCGGCCGGACGATCATCCGGGGCTCAGTCCTCCTGGCTTCTGATCGCGCCCGGTCCGAGGGGGCGAGCAGGCCTCCTCGGGTCTCAGGGGCGTGGCCGGTGCGCGACGGCGAGGAGCGTGGTCATGGATCGTTGGCAGGCGATGCGGGTCTTCGCCAGGGTCGCCGAAACGGCGAGTTTTGCCGAGACGGCCCGCCTGCTGCACATGAGCCCGCCGGCCGTGACGCGCGCCGTGGCCGCCCTCGAGGAGGCCATCGGAGCCCGGCTCCTGATCCGCACGACGCGTTCCGTGAAGCTCACGGAGGCGGGCGGCCGCTACTACGCGGATTGCCGTCGCATCCTGGCCGACATCGCCGAGGCGGAATCGGCGGCGGCCGGCTCCAACGCGACGCCGTCGGGGACACTCGCGGTCACGGCGTCAGTCCTGTTCGGCAAGATGCACGTGCTCCCGATCGTGACCGATTATCTCGATATCCACCCGACGATGTCGGCGCGGACCCTGTTCGTCGACCGGCCGGTGAACATCGTCGAGGAAGGCATCGACGTGGCGATCCGGATCGGCCACCTGACCGATTCCGGCGTCACGGCCGCCCGCGTCGGCTCCGTGCGCCACGTCATCTGCGGCGCGCCGGCCTATTTTGCGCGGCACGGCGTTCCGACGACGCCGGCCGACCTCAAGCGTCACCGGATCGCGATCTCGACCGGCGCCTGGGCCTCGCCGGAATGGCGGTTTGGGGGCGGCGAGCGCGTCGTCGTCCACCCGGCCCTGGAGGGCAACACCAACGAGGTTTCCATCGGCGCCGCCCGGTCGGGCTGGGGGCTTGCGCGGGTACTGCATTATCAGATCGGCCCCGACCTGGAGGACGGGAGGCTCCAGATCGTGCTCTCCGACTACGAAGAGGCGCCCCTTCCGGTCCACGTGCTCTATCCCGAAGGCCGGCACGCACCCGCGAAGGTGCGCACTTTCGTCGACCTGGCGGTATCTCGCCTGCGCGCCAACCGGACGCTGAACTGAGACCCTGCCCGATGCGCCGCCCGGGCGGACCGGATCCGTCGGGTGCGCCGGGTCACGCGTGGGACGGGGCGCCGCCTTGTCCCTGCGGGCCGTAGGCGATCCGGAACGCGGTCGGGAACGGCGTACCCCCGTCCTCGACAGGCCCCTCGGCCCGCAGCCCGTCGCGGAGCAGGATGCGGCGCAGGATCTCGGGGATCATGGCCCCCGCTACGTATCGGCCGAGGCACGCGTGATGCCCGAGGCCGAAATGGAGATAGGCGTGATCCGGCCGGGTCGGATCGAACCGCTCCGGATCCGGGAGCCAGTCGTCATCGAACATCGCGGACAGGCTGAGCGGCAGAACCACCCGCCCCTTCGCGAGCGTGGCCGCATCGGCGGTGCCGCGCCCGAGAACGTGGTCGGTCTCGACCTGGCGGAACATGAAGGCCACGATCGGCGCGAAGCGCAGCGCCTCCCAGACATACCCGTCGAAGGCTGCCGAACCGGCCGCTGCGGCCGCGCGCGCCGCCTCCAGCACGGCGGGCCGCCGCAGGAGTTCGGCCAGGGCGTTCACCACGGCTTCCGAGGTGGTCTCGATGGCGCCGATCAGCAGCCCGCCGACATTGATCACCACGCGGTCCATGCCGAAGCCCGCCGCCGCCGGCAGGTGCAGCCGGAGCAGCCGGGTCAGGACATCGTCGGGCAGATCGGCGCCCGCCTCGATGGCCGCGACACGGGCCGGGATGAGGGACGCGAACGCCGCGCGCATCTCCTCGCGGGCGCGCGCCGCTTCCGTCTGGATCGCATCGGCGTCGGGCCGCTGGTCGAAGGGCAGGTTGTTGAACTGGTCGAACTGGTTCGCGTAGGACCAGCGCAGCAGGTCGGCGTCGGGGGCCGAGAAGCCGAAGACCTGCTGGACGATCCGCAGGGGCGCCTGGCGCGAAATCGTCGCCACGACGTCGGTCGCGCCGCCTCCGGCATCGAGGGCCGCATCGGTGATGGCACCCGCGAGCGCGCGGATCCGGGCGAGGTCGTCCCAGGCCATCACGGCGCGCATCACCGCCTTGTCGCGGTAATTCACCTCGGTCTCGTCGAGGGCCAGCATGAACGCGCCCATCTTGGGCCTGTAGAGCGCCACCGAGAAGACACGCGGCAGGGACAGGATTTCGGCGACCGCGACGCGGCGGGCGACCAGGACGACCGCGCCGCAATCGAGGACCGGCCGACGCGCCCGGAGTTGCGCGAAGAACGGTCGCGGCGCCTGCCGGATCCAGGCACGCGCGAGCGGCCAGCGTTCCGGCATGGGCAGCGCCTCCAGATCGTCCAGGCAGGGCGCATCGTGGCGGAGGTCATCCGGAACGGCCGAATCCATGCGAATCCTCCATGCGGCCGTGGCTCGGCCCCGGATGGGCCGGCCGGTCGTCGGCCGTCAGTTCAGGGAGATGTCCAGGCCCTCGCGCAGGCGCGCCACGAGTTCGCCCTGCCGGTGCGTCTCCGTCTTCGCGAAGAGAGCCCGCAGTTGCGTCCGGACGGTCGAGATCGCGATGCCGCGATCCCGGGCGTGGGCGTCGAGGGAGCGCCCCGAGGCCACGGCGTTGGCGAGGTGCGCCTCGGCTCCCGTGAGCCCGAACAGGCGCTGGAGACGGATGGTGGCGCCATCCTGGGCCTTGGCCGCACCGGTGCGGATCACGACCGCGAGTTCCGCCTTCACCCGGCTGCCCGTACCGGTTGGACGCCTGGACAGCGGGTGCAGCGAGACCCGATACGGCGTTCCGGTCTCGCCGCAGGTGATCGCGATGGGCTCGGCCTGTGTGATGGTGACGTCGCCGCTCGCGGCGGCCAGGGCCTCGCTGGCGGCACGCGCGAATCGTCGGGAGCACTGGCCGTCCTTGAGGACGAGGCTGCCCTTGTCGAGGGACAGGCCGGTCCGCGTCTGCGCCAGCGTCTCGGCGGCGCGGTTGGCGTGGGCGACGCGCAGTCGGGAATCGGTCAGGATCACCGCAGCATCGAGCAGATCGAGGGCCGAGGCGAGATCGGAGGAGCGCTCGGACGCCTGCCGCAGCAGCGCATAGAATTCGAAAGCCCGGCGCAGGTGCGGGACGAGCATCGCTAGCCGCCGCACCTCTCCGGACCGGAACGGTCCCGCCTCCTCGTCACGCATGGCCGCCAGCGTCGCCATGACGTCGGCCTCCCGGGCGAAGTAGGTCACGAGGCTGTGCTCGATCCCGAAGGGACGAACGACCTCCTTGAACAGCGCGGTCTCGCGGAACTGCGCCGGATCGACCCCCTCCTCCGCGCGGATGACCTTCCCCTGATTGGAGAGGATGTAGGGGAGACGCGGATCCTCCGTGGCGTGGCGGTAGAGGAAGGTGCGATAGGCCGACCGGTCGAAACCGGATACGGCCCACATGGGCTTGCGCGACCCGTCGAGGCTGAAGACGGCGAGCTGTCCGACCCGGCCGCCGACGAAATCCGTCAGATCCTCGAGAAGGGCGGACCATTCTTCCGGCTGGCCGACGCGGTCGTAGATGGATCCGACAAGATGCGAATAGGCTTCGAGATCCTGCATCGCCGTGCTCCACGAAAAGGGATGGTGCGGACGCGAACCAAGCTCGCCGCAGCGGGCTCCTTGCCGATGGTCCGGGGTCACCGGACCTCAAAGAACGTTACAATCGACGACAAACGAATACGCGCGTCGAAAGTAATTAAGGCGATATTGCCGCGCTTCTACAGCATGCGCAAGTATTCCAGCAGCTGGCGGCGCTGCATACCGTCGAGCCGGTCGGTTCCGTAGGCGGGACCCTCATGGCCGCGGTTGGAATTGCCCGGCAGGGTGGTGTCGAACAGGAACGGTCCGAGATCGGAGCGGAAACCGATCCGCTCCTCGTCGAGGATACGGCTGCCGACACGGAATGCCTCGGAGCGCTGGTCGGCCGGCAGGAGGATTTCATACAGGTTCGGCACCGAGCCGTTGTGGAGAAACGGCCCCGTCGCCCAGATCCCGTCGAGGGGACGCGCCTTGTAGACAAGGGGATCGCGATCCGTCCGCTTGGCCAGGAAGGTGGCGACGAGCCCCTTGCCGCCGTCGGTCGAGACGTCGTTGAGCAGCACGTTGCGCGATTCGGCCGCCGCGGCGCCCCGCTTGAGCAGCTGATCGACGATGGCGGCCTGACCCGGGCCGATTCCGGACGGGTCCGACGCCCGGTCGAGGGGAGCCAGGATGGCGCCCGCCACGATCGCCGCGACAAGGTCGAGGCTGCGTGTCTCGGCCGGGAGCGGCGGTGTCGTCGCCAGGAACGGCATCCGGACGCCTTCCAGGATGCCCGTCCGCGCGCGCCGCGACGCCGCGTTGACCGCCATCGTCGGGTCGGTCCCGATCTCGGCCAGGGGCGTCAGGACCACCGACTGGACCCGATCCGCACCCGTACGCGCGATCGCGTGGCAGGACAGGCAGAGCTGGTCGTAGAGGACCTTGCCGGCGGCGGCATCCTGTCTCTGCGCGTCGGTCCGCGGGGCGATCCGTTCCGGCCAAGCCGGAGCCGTCAGGCTGCCGAGCTGGCTTTCGATCCGCAGGAGGTTGACCCGGTCCGCCGAGGTGTCGAACCACAGCGGCGGGAGGGTCGGCTCGCGGATCTCGACGGCGGCGAAGACGCCGAGCACCTCGCCGACGTTGCGGCCCAGTCGCTCGACGGCGAGACTGTTGGGGGCGGACCCGTTCCACTGCACCCGGTCGTGCCAGGAGGTGTCCCACAGAAAGGGATAGCTGACGGGCGCGTTCGGCTCGGCAACGTTCCCGGGCTCGTGCAGGTCGATGCCGGTCGCGCGGTTGAAGATCATCCCGAAGGCATCGAGACGGGCCGGTCCCCAGGAGACTGCCGGACGGCTGGTCGCCACGTAGCTCGAGAACCCCTGGGCGAACCGGGCGAGGCTGGCGCGCAGGCGACGGCGATCGGCCTCCGCCTGGCTCGGGTCCTGCGCGGACAGCTCCGGCGGGATCACGCGGCCGGCGAAGCGGTCGAACCGGGCCGGCTCGTCGACGGTCTGGGAAACGGCACGGCCGAGTTCCTCGATGAAGGCGAACATGTCGGCGTCCGCCGGACCGCCATCCACCTGGATCGCCTGCCCGCGCAGCTCCACCCGGTTCACGTGGCAGGCGGCGCAGGTCATGCCGATCCACTCGCCACGGTCATCGACGTCCTTGGTGAAGCCGATCGGGAGACCCGTCCGCGGAAGGCCGCGCGCGCCGTCATAGGGATTGGGCAGGTAGCCGAAGCGCGTCAGCCCATCCTCGGCGAACAGGCTTTCGCCGTCCGGGCGTTCCAGCGACATGAACCAGGCATAGGGCATGATCTGCGAGCCCTGGCTCGCGCTGTAGAACCAAGCCCTCTCGTCATCGCTCCAGGATTGCGAAAGGAAGAGAGGGCGCGCGTGCGGCCCCGGCTCACCGGCGCCCGTCCGGGACGCCGCGAGCCCGATGAGCGCCGCCAGCGCGAAGCCGTGTGCGATCCGAGGCCGGGTCACGATCGCATCTCGGGCATGGTCGGGAACCCCGCACCGGTCAGGCTGCGCCGGACCCTGCTTACGGGGCAGCAGAGTCGAACGCGTCCCCCAAATGGATGATGCCAGCAATTCTGATTTCGCAAAACCTCTGATCTTAATGTGATCGTAAAAATTGATTTACAAGCTGATGTCGGCTACGATACTGACATTTTTCTAAAAAATGGCAAATATATCTACATAAAATTGTACGTAATATTGAACGTTTTCGCCGCAATGTGAGTGACGACAATCAAAAATCGATGATCTGCGGGACTTGATTTCGAGACCGGCGGCGAAGTCTCTTGCTGCAGATCTTGAATTCTGTCCCGCGGGGTCAAGCCAGCCCCGGAACGGCGCGTGCGGTCGGAGGAGCCATGGACAGCCAGGACAGGTCCGAACCGCTCGGAGACGCGGCACCACGCAATCTGCCGGTCCTGAGCGCGCAGGCGCTCCCATCCGTGCTCGATACGGAGCGGATGCTCACCGAGGAGCTGGATCACTTCTGCGGACCTTGTCCGGATGGCGACGCGCCGCCCTGGCAGCAGCGGGCTGATGAGGCGCGCCTCACGGCCCTCTGCCTCTCTGGGGGCGGCATCCGCAGCGCCACGTTCTGCCTCGGGGCCGTGCAGGCCCTGGCAACCCGGCGGATGCTGGGCGAATTCCACTACCTCTCGACCGTGTCCGGCGGCGGATTCGCGGGCGGCTGGCTGCAGACGTTCATCCGCCAGTGCGGCAGCCTCGACGAGGCGGAGCGGCGCTTGGCGGAGACCGGCAACGAAGCCTTCGCCAAGCTGCGGCGCTACACGAACTACCTGACGCCGGAAATCGGGCTCCTGTCCCGGGATACGTGGGCCGGCATCGTCCTCTACATCCGGAACACCATCCTCAACTGGCTGATCATCTTCCCGCTGCTGCTGTTCATCCCCCTGGGCTTGCTGGCCTACCGGACCGCCCTCGAGGCGGCGAGCCGAACCCTCCTGTGGCTTCCCCTGGCGCTCGGCAGCGCCGCCCTGCTGCTGGCGACCTTCAGCGCCTGCATCCTGCTGCCGAGCCACCGGCCGCGCGAGGCCGGGCGGACGTCCTACGCCTCACCGGACAGGATTGCGGTCCGCATCCTGGCACCCACGATCCTCTGGGCTCTGGCGCTGCCCTTCACGATCCGGGCGCTCTTCGACGAGCCGCTCCCGATCCCGAATCTGACACTGGGCATCCTGAGCGCCGCGTATGTCGCCGTCCAGGTCGCCGGATACGGCTTCGGGCTCGCGTGGCAGACGCAAAAGGGTCATCCCGGATTGTGGCTCTACAGGCGGAATTTCGGCCCGTGGCTCGCCAGCAGCCTCGTCGCGGCCGCCCTCATCTTCCTGGGCGCCCGCTGGAGCATCGATGGGATCGTGAGCCGCAATCCCGCGCCGTTCGATCCAGCGGCGGTGGGCGTTTCCCAGTTCCTGGCCATCCTGGCGCCGCCGGCCCTGATCGTCGCCCACCTGTTCCAGAGTGTGGTCTTCATCGGATTCCGCCGGAGCGCAGAGCGCGCCGACCTCGACCGCGAATGGGTCGCGCGGGTCGACGGGCAGCTGCTGCTTGCCGCCTTCGGCTGGGCGGCTCTGTGCCTGTGCTGCCTCTACCTGTCGGCCGTCGCCCTCGGTCGCGACGAGGCGGACCTCTCCGGGCTCCTCAGCGCTCTCGTCACCCTCGTCACCGGTCCCCTCGCGGCTTTCCTCGGCAAGCAGGTCTTCGTCCGCGCCCAGTCGCTGACCGCCAAGGGGCGGATGGACGATCTCGTGATGATCGGTCTGAGCGTGATGGCGGCGCTGTTCGGAATCAGCTTGTTTGTGCTCATGGGCTGGTCCCTCGGGCGGCTGCTCGGCGCCGCCTACGCCTGGTGGGGGCCCTGCCTGGCGCCCGCCGCAGTGCGGAGCGGCCCTGATTCCGCCTGTGCCATCAACCCCTACGCGATGATCGTCATCCTCGATCTTGGGGTGGCGGCGGTGCTGGCCGGCGCCGTCCAGCTCTTCGGCCGGGTCAACGTGAACCGCTTCTCGATGCACGGGGTCTATCGCAACCGCCTGACCCGGGCCTTCCTCGGCTCCGCCCGGGCGCACCGGGACGCCGACCCCTTCACGGATTTCGACGAGAGCGACAGCCCGCGGGTGGCCGAACTCGGGACGGGCAAGCGGTTGCTGCCGGTCATCAACATGACCCTCAACCTCACCGACATCCAGCGCACGGAGTGGGCGGAGCGGAAGGCCGCCTCCTTCACGGCGACGCCGTTCGCCTGTGGCGCGGCGATCCTCGACCGCGCCGAGATCCCCCGCGCGCCGGGCCAGCCGGACGGTCCGCGCGGGGCCTTCATCCGCACCACAGACTATGCCGGAATGGAGACGCGCGGCGACCGCGTGAGTGCCGGGAAAGGTCCGCTCCTCGGCGGCGTTCTCACGATCTCCGGCGCGGCGGTCAGTCCCAACTGGGGCTACCATTCCTCGCCCTTGATCGCTTTCCTGATGACGCTCTTCAATGTCCGGCTCGGTGCATGGCTGCCCAACCCCGCCGTCGCGCGGGCGGAGGATCTGCGGCTCGCCAAGCCGAAGAACTCCGTGCTGGCTCTCCTGAGCGAACTTGGCGGCCGCAGCACGGACGTCCGCCAAGCCGTCTACCTGTCGGATGGCGGCCATTTCGACAATCTCGGCCTCTACGAGATGCTGCGCCGGCGCTGCGCCCGCATCGTGGTGATCGACGCCGGCCAGGACGCAAACTGCACGTTCTTCGACCTGGGCAACGTCATCCGGAAAGCGGAGGTCGACGGGCTGGCGAAGGTGCAGATGGGCGAGATGCGCATCCGACCGCGCCCAGCAGCCGAACAGGCCGGCCCGCGGGCACCCGCCCTCGGCTTTGCCCGCGGCACGATCACCTATCCGGGCGCCCGGGATGCCGGCTCGCTGATCTACATCAAGCCGAGCTTCCTCGACGACATCCCCGCGGAGGTGCGCGCCTACGGAGCGACCAGCGCGACCTTCCCGCACGAAAGCACGGCCAATCAGTGGTTCACGGAAAGCCAGTTCGAGAGCTACCGCGCTCTCGGGTTCCATCAGGTCAGCCGGATGTTCGGCTCTCAGCTCACGACAATCTCGGAATGGTCGACCTACCTCGACGGCGAGATCAATCGCCGTCCGTGTACCTGATGGCTGGGGACGGCGGGATGATGGCCGCATTTGGTCGCAGCGCCGGACAGGGAAAGAGTGGTTCAGTCTCAGGTTGATTATGTGAGATCGTCGGCATCCTGTGCGGGCGGCAGGAGGTGGACTCGTGATGGCATCCGACCGATCGACCCTGCGCGATCGCGCGGGATCCGCAGGCTTCGCCCGCGATCGTGACGGCGCGGTGCGCTCGGATCGACGTGCTGCGCGCGTTACCCCGCAGCCGGCCGCGGCCTGACGGGAGACCGGCGCATGGACCAGTGGACCCGCCTCGATCCCATCTACGATTCTGAAGCGGCTGCGCGGACGATCTCCGGCTTGGCGGCGGCACGGGCGACTGCGCATGACCGGGACGACGGGTTCCCGGTGGACGACATCGCCGACCTGGGCCGCCTGGGACTGCTCGCCGCCCCCATTCCGGTCGACCAGGGCGGTGCCGGCCTGGGGACGGAGCCCGGCGCCGCCGCCCTCGCGGAAGTGCTGCGGCTCGTCGGCTACGGCAGCCTCGCGCTCGGGCGGCTCTACGAAGGGCACGTCAACGCGCTCCAGCTCATCGCCCGGCACGCTGCCGCCGGCCAGCGGGCGCGCCTGTTCGCCGATGCGCGCGCCGGTCACCTCTTCGGGGTCTGGAACACGGAACCGGCAGACGGCGGCCTCCGGATCGAGGATCGGCCGGTCGGCGCACGGCTCCAAGGTGTGAAGAGCTTCGCGTCCGGCGCGGGTTACGTTACCCGCGCCGTCGTCACGGCGCGGCATCCGGGCCTGTCCGGCACGCCGATGCTGGTGGTGCCGATCGAGGCCGGCGAACGGGCCGATCTCTCGGCGTGGCGGGCGCAGGGGATGCGCGCCTCCGCCACCGGCACCGTCGACTTCACCGGCCTGCCGTTCGACCCGGACGACGTCCTGGGCGAGCCCGACGCGTACTTCCGTCAGCCGGCCTTCTCGGGTGGCGCATGGCGGTTCGCAGCGGTGCAGGTCGGCGGTCTCGAGGCGGTGTTCGACGCCTGGCGCCTGCACCTGGACCGCCTCGGGCGCGGCGGCGACCCGCATCAGTTGGCGCGGCTCGGCGAGGGCGCGATCGCGGTGGAAGGGGCACGCCTCTGGGTCGAGCGCGGCGCGCGGGTCGCGTCGGACTCCGCGCTGTCGCCCGAGCGGGTGGTCGCCTACATCAACCTGGTCCGCCTCGCGGTCGAGCGGGCCGGTCTCGAGGTCCTGCACTTGGCCCAACGCTCCGTCGGCCTCCAGGGCTTCCTGCGCGGCCATCCGCTCGAGCGGCTCTCGCGGGACCTCGCCACCTACCTCCGCCAGCCTGGACCGGACCAGGCGCTGACGACGGCTGCGTCCGAGATCCTCCAGGCCGGCGGGATGGCGGGGGATCTCTGGAGCGAAGGCACGGCTTGCGCATGTCGATGACGGCGCGCGCAGCCGCGCCGCGCGCCGTCTGGCGCGACACGCCGGATCGGTACGGCCGGATCAGCCGCGGGTTTCACTGGCTGATGGCTCTCCTGTTCACGTGGCAATTCGCCGGCGCCCTGCTTTACGTGACGGTCGGCGACATGGCGCTGACCCGCCTCGTGGGCGGCAGCCACTTCACCCTCGGCTTCACGCTGTTCGTTCTGGTGCTCCTGCGCGGGATCTGGGGATTGGCGAATTTCCGGCGGCGACCGGCGCATCCGGGCCGTGCCGGGCGCGCCGCGGCCGCCGGCCACGGCCTGATCTATGGCCTGATGATCCTGGTCCCGAGTCTCGGCCTGCTGCGCCAATACGGATCCGGCAAACCCTTCACGCCCTACGGCATTCCGCTGATGCCGGCACGTTCGACCAAGATCGACTGGATGATGCTGCCCGCCGACCTCTTCCATTACGGGTTGGGCTTCACGCTGCTGGTCGTCGTTCTCGGGCATGCCGCGATGGCGTTCGTGCACCGCCGGCTCTGGAAGGAGGATGTCCTGGCGCGCATGACGTGAGCGCACGCCGTCGTCCCCTCAGGCCGTGACGGCCTCGGCGACGGAGGGGACCCGGTCCGGCAGCGGCGCATCCAGGGTGAAGACCGCCCCGCTCTGACGGTACTGGATCTCGGCCGTGCCCCCCATCTCCGCCGCCAAGGCCCGCTCGATCAGGCGCGTGCCGAAGCCGCCGCGCGACGGCGCCGTCACGGGCGGCCCGCCGATCTCCTCCCAACGGAACCAGAGATGGGCTGGCTTCGCGCCGTCCACCACGTCCCAGTTGAGGATCACCCGTCCCTTGTCGTTCGAGAGGGCGCCGTACTTCACCGCGTTGGTCGCCAGCTCGTGCAGCGCCATCGTGAAGGCAAGCGTCAGCCGCGGCGTGAGCCACACCTCGGGACCGGTGATCAGGAAGCGCTGGGCCGCGCCGCCGCGAAACGCCTGCAACGTCCCGTCGACGATCACGCCCAGCGTCGCGCCGATCCAGCTCTCGCGGGTCAGAACGTCGTGGGCCGCCGAGAGCGACTGCAGCCGGGCGTCGAGGGTCCGGTGCGCCTCCTCCAGGGATGGGGCGTTGCGCAGGGTCTGGTGCGCGATCGACTGCATGGTCGCCATCGAGTTCTTCACCCGATGGTTGAGTTCGTCGGCAAGCAGGGTCCGATGCTCCTCGACGCGCTTGCGCTCGGTCACATCGATGGACACGCCGGCCATGCTCAGGGGCCGGCCTGCCGCGTCGTAGAAGGCCTGCCCCCGGATCTGGAGCCAGCGCAGCTCGCCCTGCGGGGTACGCGCCCGGTATTCGATGTCGTAATCGCTGCGCTCGTCGATCGAAGTCTGGACCGCCGCCTGCATGCGGGGGCGATCCTCGGGTTCAACCGCGTCGAGCAGGTCCGCGTAGCGGAACGGCTCATCCGCGGCCCGCCCGAAATTCAACTTGCAGGTGTCGGACGCCGTGAGCCGCATGTCGGTGAGGTCGAGGGTCCATGAGCCGAGGCGTCCGGCCTTCAGGATGAAGCGCAGCCGCTCCTCGCTGCGGGTGAGGTCGTGGGTGCGGCGCTCCACCTCCTGCTCCAGCGCGGCGCGATCACGCTGCATCTGCGCGAGCTTCTCCCGCTCTGGCGTCACGTCGTATTGCGAGGCGAAGAAATAGGTCAGCGCGCCGGTTCGGTCGAACACCGGCGCGATCAGGACGCGGTTCCAGAATATCTCGCCGCTCTTCTTGTAGTTCAGAATCTCGATCTCGATCGGCACCCGTCGCTCGACGGCCGACCTGATCTTGTCGACATCGTCCTGGTCGGTTTCGGGTCCCTGCAGGAAGCGGCAGTTCCGGCCGATGATCTCGTGATGCGCGTAGCCGGTGAGCTTCGAGAACGCGGCGTTGACGAAGACGATCGGGTTGTCCGGCTGGCTGGGATCGGTGATCAGCATCGGCATCCGCGTCGCCCGGACGGCGGATACGAACGGATCGGAACTCGCGTCGGTGCGCGCAAACTCCGCTTCGAAGCGGGTGCGTTCCAGCTGGTCCGTCAATGCCTGTCGCCCTTGCCACGACTTGCCGATGGYGGCCCTCGGCCGTCCAACGTCACGTTAACACAGAGGCGTTCGCTTGTGCGCAATCATCTCACGGGCCGATACGCCGCAGGGATAGCCGGAGCGGGTATCGGCGACCGCGAACCGAGATGCCCGGCGGCGCGCTCAGGACCGGATCTCGGTCAATTCCAGATCCGCCGGCTCGGCGCGCCGGAACCGCGCGAATCGCAGCGCCAGGACCGGGAGGATCAGCAGGTTCAGCACCGTCGAGCTGACGAGACCGCCGAGGATCACAAGGGCCATCGGGCCTTCGATCTCGCGGCCGGGCTCCCCGGCGCCGAGGGCCAGCGGCAGCAATCCGAGGCCGGTGACCAGGGAGGTCATCAGGATCGGCACCATCCGGTCCGCGGCGCCCTCGGCCGCCGTGGCGGCGTCCCAGGGGCGCCCGTCCCGGGTCACCATCTGCTCGTAATGCGCGATCATCATCACGCTGTTGCGCAGGGAGATGCCCGACAGGGTCACGAAGCCGACGATCGAGCCGAGCGACAAGACCCCGCCGGTGAGCGCCGCGGCGGCCACGCCGCCCACGAACGCGAAGGGCAGGTTGACCAGCACCAGCAGCAGGTTCGCCGCGGAACCGGTGACGATGGCGAGCAGCACCACGATCCCGAAACCGGCGAGCCCGGCATGGACCAGGAGGTCGCGGCGGGCGGCCGCCTGGGCTTCGGCGGCTCCCGAGAAGGTGACGTAGACCCCCTCGGGCAGCCGCACTTCGCGGGCGATCTTGCGCTTGGCCGCCGCCACGAAACCCGCCACGTCGCGGTTCTCGACGTTGGCGGTCACCGCCTGGACCCGTTGCGCGCCGAGGTGTTGGACCTGGTAGCGGCCGGCGCTCTCATAGACGTCGGCGACCTGGGACAGGCGGACGTAGCGCCCGCCGGAGGTCCGCAGCGGCAGGTCGCCGACCGCGCTGAGCCGGCCGCGCACGCGTTCGTCGAGGATGACCAGCACGTTGAAGACCGCGTTGCCGCGATAGGTCTGACCGACGAGGTCGCCCTGATAGGCGGTGCGCACCGCTTCCAGGACCTCCACCGGATCCAGGCCCCAATGGCGCAGATCCACCGGGCGCAGGGCCACGGTGACCTGCGGCAGCCCGGCCGGCGAGGCCTGCTGGACATCGCGGGCGCCTTTCACCTCCGAGAGTTCCCGCGCCACCGATCGGGCCGCCGCCTCGATTCGGTCGAGGTCGCTGCCGACGACATTAATCACGACCGGCGCGGTAAAGCCCGAGACCGTCTCTTCGATCCGCTCGGTGAGGAAGGTCTTGAGGGAGAAAGCCGCCCCCGGGAAGCCGGCGATCAGCTGCCGGATGCCCGCCTCGACCCTGCGCTGGTCGGCCCCGTCGAGGCCGGCATCGAGATCGATGTGGATCTCGCTGTAGTGCGGACCCGCGGTGTCCTCGGCGGCTTCGGCCCGCCCGATCTGCGCCGCTACGGCGCGCACACCCGGAATCCCCTTCAGGTCGGCGGTGATCAACCCGCCGAGCCGTTGCGATTCCTGCAGGGAGGTGCCGGGGACGGCCACCATGTGCAGGATCATGTGCCCTTCCTTGAGGTCGGGGAGGAACACGGCACCGAGGGTCGGCAGGATCGCGGCTCCGGCGAGCGTCACCAGCAGGCTTCCGGCCATGGCGAACCGTGGCGCCCGGCCGATCCCGGCGAGCAGCCCGAGGTAAGCCGCGCGGCTCCAGCGCACCACCGGCGGGTCGCGCGGGACGGCGCCGTCGCCGCGCGCCGTCCGGCCGCCGAGGAGCAGGAGCGCCAGGGCCGGCGTGACCGTGAGCGCCACGAGGAGCGAGGCGACCACCGCCGCGATGTAGGCCAGCGCCAGCGGACCGAACAGGCGGCCGGCCACGCCGGTGAGCGCCAGGACGGGCAGGAACATGAGGATCACGGCGAGCGTCGCGTAGGCGACCGAGGTCCGGACCTCCAACATCGCGGCCAGGACCACGCGGGGCGCACTGCGGCCACCGGTCCGCGCCTCTCGTAGCCGGCGCGCGACGTTCTCGACGCCGATGACCGCGTCGTCGACCACCTCGCCGATGGCCAGGGCCAGCCCACCGAGGGTCATCGTGTTGAGGCTCTCGCCCCAGGCCTGGAGGGCGAGCGCGGCGGCGATCAGCGAGAGCGGGATCGCCGTCGCGCTGATCAGCGCGGCTCGCCAGTCTGCCAGGAAGACGAGGAGCACGACCACCACGAGAACGCCGCCCAGCGCGAGCGCCTGCATGACGTTGCCGGTGGCGACGTCCACGAAGTTCGCCGGCCGGAACAGGTCGGTGCGCAGGGTCGCGCCCTCCCGGTTCAGGACCGGGCGCAACTCGTCCAGCGCGGCCTCGAGCCGGGCCGTCACCGCGCGGGTATCGACCCCGACCTGGGCACCGACCATCAGCAGGACGCCGGGCTTTCCATCCACGAGCGCCGCACTGATCGCGGGCTCGGGGGCGGCCGTGACGGTGGCCACGTCCGAGAGGACCACGCTCGCCCCGCCGTCGTTGTGAAGCACGATCCGGCCCAGCGCCTCCGGGGTAAGGGATTGACCCTCGGTTCGGAGCAGCACCCGCTGGTTCGGCGTGTCGACGAAGCCCGCCCCCCGCACGCCGGTTCCCTTCCGAGCGGCGGCCAGCACGTCGTTGAGGCCGATCTGGAACCGGATCAGGTCGTCGGGGCGGACCTGGACCTGCAGCGCGCGAACGCCGCCGCCGTAGATCGAGACCTGCGCGATGCCCGGCACCGCCTGAAGCCGCCGGCGCACGGTCCATTCCGCCAGCTGACGCAGATCCATGGCGTCGCGGGTGTCGGAAGTCAGCCCGACGAGAAGCACGGTGAGCGTCGAGGAGGTCAGCGGGGTCATGGCGGGCGCCGCAACCCCGTCCGGCATGCGGCCGGCGAGGGCCGCGAGCCGCTCGTTGACCCGCTGGCGCACCCGGTCGACGTCGCTGCCGGGCTGGAACGCCGCAGTGATCACCGACAAGCCCTGGATCGAGGTGGAGCGCAGGGTCTCCAGCCCCGGCAGGCCGCCGACCGCAACCTCGACGGGCTGCGTGACCAGAACCTCGACCTGCTCCGAATCCAGGCCGGTCGCCTCGGTCTGGATCGTCACGGTCGGGGGTGCAAATTCGGGAAAGACGTCGTAGCGAGCCCCCGCGAGGGCGTAGAGGCCGAAGACCACCAGGGCGCAGGCCAGGGCCAGGACGACTCGCGGCAAGCGGACGGCGAAGCCGACGAGGGCGGCCTGCGGACCGCCGCGGCCAAACGCGGACGGCTCAGTCATCGTCGTCGCCCACGACGCGGATACGGCTCTTCATCTCCTCGGAGAGCAGGGCCTGGCCGCCCCGCAGCACGATCTCGCCCCCGTCCGGCAGATCCTCGACCACGAAGGCGTCGGCCGACATCGGGGCGTCCGGCCGGACCGGGTGGCGCACGAAGGCGCCGTCGCCGATCCCCCGATACACCCAGGTTCCGCCCTCCGCGTGGACGACGGCGTCTTCCGGCACGAGGATGCCCTTCACGTCGCGCGGCGCGGGCAGAAATGCCATCGTGCTGGTTCCGGGCAGGAGACCGCTGTCGCCGGAGACGAGGTAGAAGAAGCTCTGCCCCTGGATGCGTGGATCGGTCCGCGTCGCTGCCGAGACCAGGCGCAGGGCGACCCGCTCGCTCTGGGGTGGCACTTCCGCGAAGGCGGCCTGCGGCGCCTCGGGGAGAGATTCCCCGGGCGGCAGCGTGACCTGCACGAGGAAATCGGCCCGTTCGATCAGGCGCGTCACCAGCGGCGTGCGCTCGATGATCGCCTTGCCGAGCACAGTCCCCCATTCCTGGCGCGCGGTGGCGGCGAGGGTGCGCAACTGTGAATCCGCCACCGTCACGGCCGCCTGATCGGTGAGGAGCGTGCCTTCGGCGGTCTCGATCTGCGCCACCGCCACGACGCCGGCGCCGAGATTCCGAGCCCGGCGCGCGGCGCTGGCCGAGACCTCGACCCGGGCGCGGGCGGCCTGGAGCGCCGCGACGGCGCCGGCGTAGCTATTGGTCAGGTCGGTGATGCGGGCGAGGTCGAGGACGCTGCCGTAGGCGGTCAACTCCTGGCGATGGCGCACCGCCGGGCGCGTCTCGACGACAAGCCCGATCCGCGCGCGCTCCGGCGCCGCGAGCCGCACCAGTGTGCGCCCGTCCTCGACAGCGGTACGGGATGCTGCAGGCGGCGCCGGAGCGCTCGAGCCCCGAGACCGCTCCGGTATCAGCGCCGCGACCCGCGTCTGCAGACCGGCGAGGACGGACGCCGATTCAGCACGCAGGCGCGCGCCGGGCGGCGTGGCGGCAAGGCAGGCGGCTGCGAGCAGCACCCCCCCGATGAGCAGCAGCGCCCGGCGCCCACTCACGTCGCGTTCCTTCCCCGACACCGATTGCCGAATCTACCCGGTTTCGGTGCCAGATACACGCGATCGCGGCCAGCTCAAACGGACTGGAGCCGGGGCGGACACGCGTTTCCGGATGCGAGGCGTATGGAACACAAAAGCCCGCCTCGATGCGACGAGGCGGGCTTCCTGAGGGCGAGGATCGTGCGGCGCGCGGATCAGCAGCCGTCGTTCGATGCCGGGGCCGTCTGACGGTCGGCGGCAGCCTTGTTCATGGCTCCCACCGTGCCGGGCGAGGCCGGCTGCTGACCACCGGCGAGGTTCGCGGCGGCCGGATCAGTCGACTTCGATCCCGTGTTGGTCTGCGCCTGCTGATCTGCGGTCTGAACGGCGCCCGCGTTGTTCATGGCGCCGACCGTGCCGGGCGAAGCCGGCTGCTGACCACCAGCCAGATTCTTGCTCGACTTGTCGACATCGGAGCTGCTGGGGTTCGACGCCTGCTGATCTGGGGTCTTCGATTTCGTGGTTCCGGTGCTGCACGGGGCAGCGAGAGCGGGACCGGCAACGAGGGCCAGAAGCGCGACTGCGCCGGTCAAACGTGAGACCTTCATTAAGCGTTCCTCCAGTACTGTACGATGATTCAAATGCCAAATCGTCCCTGGAGTTCCGGCGCGAATACCTAGACTTTCAAAAAGACCGGTGCCGATCCGGCTATTTTCCCGGCGATCGACGCGATCGCGACCCGCGATAACGGACCGTTCTTGAAGGCGATGATGCGGCCACGTCGTCCCCGCCGCGCGCATCGGATGCGGCATCTTAACTCGGGCAGCACCGACGGAGAGAGGTCGCCATCCGCCGGCCTGATCAGCCCTGCCCTGGAGCCCGCCATCCCCGTCATGGCGGCATCGGCCCGGTCGCCCGAAACGCCGGTGCTGGAATCGTCCCGCGGAAGCGCCGTGCGGGGTCCCGATCCCGGGTCGTCCCCGGATCCTGACCGCTGTGCCGACACCTTGCACTCCGACGCGGCCCAGCGCGATATGACCGGGCACGGCGGCGGATCGGGACGATCGCAGGATGGCGGATTTCCGCAGCTTGGAGGTGTTCTACTGGGTCGCGAAACTCTCCAGCTTCCGCCGCGCCAGCGAGAAGGTGAACACCACCCAGCCGGCGGTCTCTCAACGGATCGCAGCCCTGGAGCATGAGTACGGGACGCTGTTCGAGCGCCGCAGCCGAGACGTCGCGCTGACGGAGCGGGGGCGCCTGCTCCTCGGCTTCGCGGAGCGGTTCCTGGCGCTCCAGACCGAGATGAGCGCGGCCCTGCATGAGACCGGCCGGACGCGGGGCACCCTGCGGCTCGGCGTCTCCGAGACGATCGTCCACCTGTGGCTGTCCCGCTTCATCGAGCGCATGCGCGCCGCCCATCCCGGGATCGGCGTCGACATCACGGTCGACATCTCGCCGAACATGCAGGCCGCCCTCGTCGCCGACGAGATCGACCTCGCCCTCCTCGTCGGCCCGATCACCCTGCCGAGCTTCGCCAACCGTCCGTTGTTCAGCACCCCCGTCGCGTGGGTCGCCGCGCCGGGCCTGCTGCCGGGCGACGAGCCCCTCAGCCTCGGCGCGCTCCTGCACCATCCGCTCATCACCTACCCGCGCAACACCAGCCCGTACGTCGAGCTGCGCGACCTCGTCCTGCAGGAGAACCTCCTGCCGAGCCAGATCCACACCAGCGCCTCGCTCGCCACCATCGTGAAGATGGGCATCGAGGGCCTCGGGATCTGCGTGATCCCGCCGGCGGCGGTCGAGGCCGAACTCCGTGCCGGCACCCTGCGCATCCTGCCGGCCGAGCCGAGGCTCTCGGACCTGACCTTCACGGCGATGCACACGAAGCGGGCGGCTCACCACTTCGTGGCGGATGCGGCCCGTCTAGCCCAGGACGTCGCCGAAACCTGGGCCGCCGGCCGATAAGACGGGTTTATCGCGCCCCATTCGCAATCACGATTGGCGTGCCCCGCGGCGCGATGGGATCGTTGCCGCCGGACATGAATCGCTGAAGCGATCGGGATGTTGCGGAATCCGGGGGGCCGACGCGGCCGGCCCGGCGCTCCACGACCAGCCAGGGAGATCGATGCGGTGAGCCAGAACCTGGGCGCCGACGGCGCGCCACCTGACTTCGCCGACGCGGCGGACGCGCGGCGCGCGATCCGCGAGGGTCGGTTCCGGGGCCACACCTCAGGACTCGTCCCCGCCCATGCACAGGGCAACCTGATGATCCTGCCGCGGGCCATGGCGGAGGATTTCCACCGCTTCTGCCAGCAGAACCCGAAGCCCTGCCCGATCCTCGGCGTCTCGCAGCCCGGCGCCCGGTCGCTCCCGACGCTCGGGACCGATCTCGACCTCGCCACTGACGTCTCCGGCTACCGCGTCTACGAGGGCGGCGCGCTCGTGGCGGAGCTGCCCGACCTGACCGGCGTGTGGCGGGACGACCTCGTCACCTTCGTCCTGGGTTGCTCCTTCTCGTTCGAGGCCGCGCTGATCGAGGCGGGAATCCCGCTCCGACACGTCGCCCTCGGCCGCAACGTCGCGATGTACCGGACCTCGATCGAGACCCGACCGTCGGGACCGTTCCACGGCCCGCTCGTCGTCTCCATGCGGCCGATGAAGGCGGCCGACGCCATCAAGGCCGTGCAGGTGACGGCCCGGATGCCGGCGGTCCACGGGGCGCCGGTCCATCTCGGCGACCCGGGGTTGATCGGCATCCGCGACATCGCGCGGCCGGATTTCGGCGACCCCGTCCCGATCGAGCCGGATGAGCTCCCGGTCTTCTGGGCCTGCGGTGTCACGCCTCAGGCGGTGGCGATGGCGGCGCGGCTGCCGCTCTGCATCACCCACGCGCCCGGTCACATGCTGATCACCGACCTCCTCAACCGCGACCTGCCGTTCCTGTGACCCCCCCGGCCGCGTGACGGCCCGTTCGCAAAGGAGTTGCGCCATGTGGGTGAAAGACACGAGTCCGTCGGAACGCCGGGTCCTGGGCGCGGCCTTCGCGGGCTACGGCGTCGATGCGTTCGACTACATGGTCTACACCTTCCTGATCCCGACGCTGGTCGTGGTCTGGGGCCTGACCAAGGTCGAGGCCGGCAACATCGCCACCGCCGCGTTGGTGACTTCGGCGATCGGCGGCTGGGCGGCCGGAATCCTGGCCGACCGCTACGGCCGGGTGGTCGTCCTGCAGGCCACCGTCGCGTGGTTCACCCTGTTCACGGTGCTCAGCGGCTTCACCCAGTCCTACGAGCAGCTCCTCGTGACCCGCGCGCTGCAGGGCTTCGGCTTCGGCGGCGAGTGGTCGGTGGGCTCGGTGCTGATCGCCGAGACGATCCAGGCGCGCTACCGCGGCAAGGCGGTGGGCCTCGTCCAGTCGAGCTGGGCGGTCGGCTGGGCCTGCGCGGCGATCGCCTTCTGGGCGGTGTTCGCCCTGGCGGAGCCCGCCATGGCGTGGCGGATCCTGTTCTGGCTCGGCGCCCTCCCCTCGGTGCTGATCTTCTGGATCCGCCGCAACATCGAGGACCCGGAGGTCTACCGGCAGACCCGCGCCGCCATGCGGGACGTCGGCGACACCGGCAGCTTCCTCGACATCTTCTCCCGGCCGCTGATCGGCCGGACCGTGCTGGCGAGCCTCCTCGCGACCGGCATGCAGGGCGGCTACTACGCGGTGACCACGTGGCTCCCGACCTACCTGAAGACCGAGCGCAACCTCTCGGTCCTGAACACCAGCGGCTACCTGCTGATGCTGATCTTCGGGTCGTTCGTCGGGTACCTGACCAGCGCCTGGCTCTCCGACCGCATCGGCCGCCGCCTCGGCTTCGTCCTGTTCGGCTTCTGCGCCGGAATCCTCGTCCTGGCCTACACGCTGATCCCGATCACCGACCCGGTGATGCTGGTGCTGGGCTTCCCCCTCGGCTTCTTCCTCTCCGGCGTCTTCTCCGGGATGGGCGCCTTCCTGAGCGAGCTGTTCCCGAGCCGGATCCGCGGCTCCGCGCAGGGCTTCTGCTACAATTTCGGCCGCGCGACCGGCGCGATCTGCCCCGCCGTGGTGGGCCATCTCAGCGGCTCGCTGACACTCGGCGTCGCCATCGGCGTCGTGGCGGCGGGCGCCTATTGCCTCGTGATCGTCGCGGCGCTTCTCTTGCCCGAGACGGCGGGCCGCGCGCTCGATTCTTGCAGCGCGGATCCGGCCGAGCCGGGACCCGTTGCGGCCCTATGAGACCCGATCGGCACGCGGAGCGGCGGCGATGACCAGCGTGGACCTGAATTCCGACCTCGGCGAGGGCTACGGCGCCTACGCCTGCGGTGACGACGCGGCGATCCTCGGGATCGTCACCTCGGCCAACGTCGCCTGCGGCCTCCACGCCGGCGACCCCGAGATCATGGCCCGGACCTTCGCGCTGGCGAAGGAGCGCGGCGTCGCCGTCGGTGCCCATCCGGGCTTCCCGGACCTCTGGGGCTTCGGGCGGCGGCGGATGCCCTACAGCCCGGCCGAGATCGAGCGGCTCGTCGCCTACCAGATCGGCGCCGCGCAGGCGCTGGCCGCCTATGCCGGCCACCGTATCACCTACGTGAAGGCGCACGGGGCGCTGGCCAACGTCGCCGCCGAGGAGCGTCCGGTGGCCGACGCCATCGCCCGCGCGGTCCGCGCGGTGGACCGGGAGCTCGCGCTGCTCGCCATCGCGCTGACCGCCCAGGTGCCGGCGGGCGAGGCCTGCGGCCTCGACGTCCACCAGGAGATCTTCGCCGATCGCGGCTACACGCCGACCGGCCTGCTCATCCCCCGCAACCAGCCCGGCGCGATGATCACCGAGTCCGGCGAGGCCGCCGACCGGGTCCTGCGCATGGTCGAGGCGGGCGCGATCCTCACGGCGGACGGGCGGACGCTGCCGACGCCGATCCGCTCGATCTGCGTCCACGGCGATTCCGACCACGCCGTGGCCACGGCCCGGGCGGTGCGGACCCGGCTGGAGGACGCCGGCGTCACGCTGGCGCCGTTCAAGCCGTGAGCGCGGCGCTGGACGAACCCCGCCTCCTCGACGCTGGCGAGGCGGCCCTCGTGGTCGAGTTCGGCAGCACCGTCGATCCCGCGATCAGCGACCGGGTGCTGGCCCTCGACGACGCCCTCGGGGCGGATCCGCCCGAGGGGCTGCGGGAGCGCGTGCCGACCTACCGCTCCCTGATGCTGCACTACGACCCGCTGGTGCTCGACCGCGGGACGCTGGCCGAGCGGGTCCGGACGCTGGTGGCGGGCGCAACTGCGCGGGCGACCCGCCCGATCCTGTGGACCCTGCCCTGCTGCTACGACACGCCCCACGGGGAGGACGTCGCGCAGGTCGCCGAGCAGAGCGGCCTGACGCCGGAGACGGTGGTGTCGACCCATGCGGCCACGACCTTCCGGGTCTACATGTACGGCTTCGCCCCGGGCTTCGCGTATCTCGGCGGCCTGCCGAAGGCCCTGGCGGTGCCCCGGCGGCCGAGCCCGCGGCCGCCGCATCCGCGCAACGCCATCATGATCGGGGGCGGCCTCGCCGCGGTGGCGACCGTGCCGATGCCGACTGGATGGTACGTGATCGGCGCGACCCCCTCTCGCCTCTATGCGCCGGAGCGCGACCCGAGCTTCTTCGTCGGCGCCGGCGACCTGATCCGCTTCGAGCCCGTCGATGCCGCGACCTTCGACGCCCTGACGGCCCGCGAGGCGGCGGGCGAGCCGGTGGCCCGGCGTGGGGAGGCCCGCTGATGCCCGCCCTCGTGATCGAGTCCGCCGGCCCCGGCATCACCCTGCAGGACGGGGGCCGGCACGGCTACCTCCGCTACGGCATCACCGCCGCGGGCGCGATGGATCCGCTGATGCACGCCGCCGCCAACCGGGCGGCGTCCAACCCCCTCGACGCCACCGCCGTCGAGATCTCCACCGGCGGCGTCACCGTCTCGGCGGAGGACGGCGCCGTCGGGATCGCCCTGCTCGCGCCGGGCTTCCGCGTCGCGCTGGACGGGCTGCCCCTGCCCGACACGGTCGCGCTCAACCTGGAGCCCGGACAGACCCTCGTCGTGCGGGCCGGCGATGCGGGCGCCTGGGGCTACCTCGCGGTCGCCGGGCGGCTCGACGTGGCGCCGGTCCTCGGCTCGACGGCGACCCATACCCGCTCGGGACTCGGCGGCCTCGACGGGCGCGGCCTCGCCGCGGGCGACCGCCTCCCCGTCGCCGAGGGCCGGACGTCGGACGGAGCGCCGCAGCGGCTCGTCGCGCCATGGCTCGACCGGGACGGGCGGGAGATCCGGGTCGTGCTGGGGCCGCAGGACGACTACTTCGCCCCCGACCAGATCGAGGCCTTCCTGGCCGGTCCCTGGACGGTCTCGCCCCGGGGCGACCGGATGGCCTGCTTCGTCGACGGCACGCCGCTGAAACACGCCAAGGGCCACGACATTGTCTCCGACGGCGTCGCCATGGGGGCGATCCAGGTGCCCGGCAACGGCCTGCCGATCATCCTGATGGCTGACCGGCAATCCACCGGCGGCTACCCGAAGATCGCCACGGTCATCGGGCCGGATCTCGGGCGGCTGGCGCAGGTCCGGGGCGGGGCGCGCCTGTCGTTCCGGCGCGTCTCGGTGGCGGAGGCGGTCGCGGCGCGCCGCGCCGAGCGCGATCTCCTGCGCGAGGCGATCCCGCGCGAGCCGGTCATCCGCACGGATTTCGCGTCGGATTTCCTGCTCGGCCTCAACCTCGTCGGCGGCGTTACCGACGGCCGCCCCTGAGCGCTTGGCGGCTGCGCGCGGGCGGGCGAGCGTCTAGAGTGCGGCCCCGGCCGGGTTGTCCGGCCTGATCCCGACACACAGGAAAGCCCGCACGCATGGCGCACGCCGTTACCGTCCCGGGGACCCCGCCGGCCCGCAGCAACGAGCCCCTGAACGCCGACAGCGTGCGCCGCGCCCGGATCGACCTCGCCGCCTGCCTGCGCTGGGCCGCCCGCAACGGCCTGGAAGAGGGGATCTGCAACCACTTCTCGGCGGTGCTGCCGGAGCGGCCCGACCTGTTCCTGGTCAATCCCTACGGCCTCGCCTTCGCGGAGGTCACCGCGTCGAGCCTGCTGCTCTGCGACTTCCACGGCAACGTCCTCGAGGGCGACGGCCAGCCCGAGGCCACCGCCTTCCACATCCACGCCGAGCTGCACCGGCTGAAGCCCCGCGCCCGGGCCGCGTTCCACACCCACATGCCCTACTCGACGGCGCTCGCCATGCTGGAGGGCGAGCCGCTGGTGTGGGCGGGCCAGACGGCCCTGCGCTTCTACGGCCGGATCGCCGTGGACGAGGCCTACAACGGCCTCGCGCTCGATTCGTCCGAGGGCCGGCGGATCGCCGAGAGTGCCGGCGAGGCGGACGTCGTGTTCCTGAAGAACCACGGCGTGATGGTGCTGGGCGAGACGATCGCGGAGGCCTGGGACGACCTCTACTACCTGGAACGCGCCGCGCAGGCCCAGGTCCTGGCCATGAGCACGGGGCGCACGCTCAAGGCCGTGCCCGAGGCGATCGTGCAGCGCGTGGCGGCCCAGGAGGCGGCCGGCCGCGCCGAGAGCGCGCGCCTGCACCTGGAGAGCGTCAAGCGGGTTCTGGCCCGGGACGAGCCGGCTTTCCTGGCGTGAGCGCCCGTCAGGGCGCGGCCCGGACCCGGTCCAGCAGCGCGGCGTCGGCGTAGCCGTCGGCCGGCAGGCCGACCGAACCCTGGAAGGCGCGCAAAGCCGCCCGCGTCCTCGGGCCGATCTTGCCGTCGACCCCGCCGGTGGCGAAGCCGCGCTCCGTGAGGCGTGTCTGCAGGTCGCGCCGCTCGTCGGCGGTGAGCGGCCGGTCGCCCCGCGGCCAGTCGTGGACCAGGCCCGGGTCGCCGCGCAGGCGATCCGAAAGGAGCGAGACGGTCAGCGCATAGGCCAGGGCCGTGTTGTAGCGGAGGATCACCGCGAAGTTCGGCTGCAGCAGGAAGGCGGGGCCGCGGATCCCGGCGGGCAGGATCAGGGTCGTCTCGGCCGAGTCCGGCAGGGCGCGGTCGCGGGCGGGCCTCACGCCGAGCGCCCGCCACGCCGCGACGGTGCGGAGCGTCGTCTCGTCGGCCAGCGCCGCGTCGAAGGTCTCGGGCAGCACCGCCTCGCTGCCCCAGCCCGCGCCGGGCTTCCAGCCGTGGCTGCGAAGGTAGTTCGCCGTCGACGCCAGCGCATCCGGCACCGAGGTCCAGATGTCGCGCCGGCCATCGCCGTCGAAATCGACCGCCTCGCGCTGGTAGACGCTGGGCATGAACTGCGTGTGCCCCATGGCGCCGGCCCAGGATCCGGTCAGCCCCGCCGGCATCCGGTCGAGGGGCGCCTGGTTCCAGGCCAGGATCTGGAGCGCCGCCGCCAGCTCGTCGCGCCAGTAGGTGGCGCGGGCGGGATCGCTGCAGCTGAGCGTCGCCAGCGAGCGGACGACCGGCTTCACCACCGCCGCGTTGTCGAGCACGGCGCCGTAGCTCGATTCCACGCCCCAGAACGCCACCAGGATGTGGCGGTCGACCCCGTATCGGGCCTCGATCGCCGCGAGCGTGTCGGCGTGCTCGGCGAGCATGCGCTGCCCGGCCTCGACGCGGGCCGGCGTGACGCTGGCCTCGATATAGTCCCAGATCGGCCGGACGAACTCACCCTGGCTCTGGGTCGCGGCGATCACGTCCGGGTCGGGCGTGAGCCCGGCGAGCTGCGCCTCGGCGAGGCCCTGCGGCACCGCGCGGGCCGTGACCCAGGCGATCAGGTCGGCCCGGCAGGCCTCGAAGGCCTGCGGTGCCGCCGGCACAGCCGGTTCCGGCCCCGCGACGACGCGCGCCGGCACCAGCATGCCGGTGAGAACGGCCACCGCGACCCTCGGAAACCTGCGCGCAGGGCGTCTCCGCTTCGGCGCTTCGCGTACGTCCATGGGCGTCTCCCGGGATCCCCGTATCCCGCGGCGCCACCATAACCGGCCGGGGGCATCGCCTTCCAGACGGACGTCCGCCGCCACCGACGCGTGGGCAGCCGCACCGTGACCCGGGATGCGCGCCCCTCGGCGACGGAGCGCCTCGGCGGAGTCTCGCCCGCGGTTGACGGCGACGCGCGCAGGCGGGACACCCGACGAAAAGCCCGTCCGAGGGGAGCGCCCGGTGTCCGACAGCCGTTCCAACGACCGCCATCCGCCCGCGCGGTTCAATGCCGCCCGCTACGGCCTCGCCGAGAACGCCCGCCTGCGCCCGGACAAGTCCGCCCTCGTGATGGTCGGCGACGGCGTCGCCGACCGCCTGTCCTTCGGGGATGTCGAGCGACAGGTGCGCGCCATCGCGGCGGGCCTGCTCGGCCTTGGCCTGAAGCCCGGCGACCGGGTGATGATCCGGATGGGCAACGAGGCCGACTACGTCCTCGTCTATTTCGGTGCCCTGGCGGCCGGCCTCGTGGCCCTGCCCTCCTCGCCGCAGCTCACCGAAGGCGAGGCGGCGTTCCTGATGGACAATTCGGGCGCCGCTGCGGTGGTGGTTGGCAGCGGCTGCACGGTTTCGGCCGAGGCGCTGGGTGGCCGGCTCCTGCTCGATGCCGCGGCGATCGCGCGGATGAAGGCGGGCTCGCCGCTGCCCGACTATGCCGACACCGCCGCCGACGATCCGGCGATGCTGATCTACACCTCCGGCACCACCAGCCGGCCGAAGGGCGTGCTTCACGCCCACCGCGCCGCCTACGGCCGCCGGCCGATGCTCGAACACTGGCTCGGGCTCAGCGAATCCGACGTGATGCTGCATGCCGGCACCATGAACTGGACCTACACGCTGGGCGTGGGCCTGAGCGACCCGTGGTCGGTGGGCGCCACCGCGGTGCTCTACAACGGCCCGCGCGACCCCGCTGTCTGGCCGCGGCTCATCGCCGAGTACCGCGCCACCCTGTTCGCCGCCGTCCCGACCCTCTACCGGCAGATCCTGAAATACGGCGCCCTCGGCACGCACGACCTGTCGAGCCTGCGCCACGGCTGCACGGCGGGCGAACCGCTCTCGGTGGAGTTGCTCGAGGCCTGGACCCAAGCGACGGGCAAGCCCCTCTACGAGGCCCTCGGGATGAGCGAGATCTCGACCTACATCTCCAGCGGGCCGACCATCCCGGTGCGCCCCGGCTCGCCCGGTAGGCCACAGCCGGGGCGGCAGGTGGCGATCCTGCCCGTCACGGGCGAGCCCGTGCCGCTGCCGGCCGGTGAGACCGGCCTGCTCGCGGTCCACCGCTCCGAGCCGGCCCTGATGCTCGGCTACTGGAACCGCCCCGAAGAGGAGGGTGAGGTGATGCGCGGCGACTGGTTCGCGGGCGGCGACCTCGCCCGCCTCGACGCTGACGGCTACCTCTGGTTCGAGGGCCGCAACAACGACCTGATGAAGGCGATGGGCTACCGGGTCTCGCCCAACGAAGTCGAGGCGGTGCTGTCCACCCATCCGGCCGTGGCGGAGGTGGGCGTGGCCGAACTGTCGGTCCGCGTCGACGTCTCGGTCATCTGCGGCTTCGTGGTCCTCCAGCCGGACGCGGAACCCGACGCGGAGGCCCTGCTGGCGTGGTGCGCCGAGCGGCTCGCGGCCTACAAGCGTCCGCGGGAGATCCGTTTCCTCGACGCCCTGCCGCGTACGCCGAACGGGAAGGTCCAGCGGAAGCGGCTGGCCGCCACGGTGACCGGCTGAGCGGACCGACCCTGTCCTCTCCGGAGCGGACGCCGCCGGGACGAGCCTACAGCAGCGTCCCGCGCAGGATCAGCAAGGCCACCGAGAAGTAGATCACCAGCCCGGTCACATCGACCAGCGTCGCCACGAACGGCGCCGAGGCGGTGGCCGGGTCGAAGCCGATGCGCTGGAGCAGGAACGGCAGCATCGAGCCCGACAGCGATCCGAACGTCACGATTCCGACGAGCGCCGCGCCCACCGTGGCGGCGACCAGCGGCCAGTGCTCGCCGTAATCGTAGAGGCCGAGCTTCTGCCACGCCACGATCCGGATCACCGCGATGACCCCGAGGATCGTCCCGAGCACGATACCGGTCGGCAATTCCCGCAGCGCCACCCGCCACCAGTCGCGCAGTCGGATCTGGTGCAGGGCCAGCGCCCGGATCAGCAGCGAGGTCGCCTGCGAGCCGGAATTGCCCCCCGAGCTCATGATCAGCGGGATGAACAGCGTCAGGACGATCGCCTTCTCGAGCTCGCCCTCGAAGCCCTGCATCGCCGAGGCGGTCAGCATCTCGGAGAGGAACAGCGCGCAGAGCCAGCCGGCGCGCTTCCGGATCATCGTGAAGAAGCCAATGTCCATGTAGGGCTCGGGCAGCGCCTCCATGCCGCCGAAGCGCTGCACGTCCTGGGTCTGCTTCTCGATCATCGCGTCGATCATGTCGTCGACGGTCACGATCCCGATGACATGCCCGACGGCGTCGACCACGGGCAGCGCCAAGAGGTCGTACTTGGAGATCAGCCGGGCCGCCTCCTCGCGGCTCGCCGTCGGCGAGACGGCGAGCGGCCGCCGCCCCGGGGCGACGCTCAGGACGTTGTCGTTCGGATTGCCCGAGATCAGACGGCGCAGGGGCACGGCCTTGGTGAGCGCCCGCGTCCGCGGGTCGAGCACGAAGATCGCGTAGATCGTCTCGCGGGTCTTCTCGACGTGTCGGATGTGCTCCAGGGTCTGGCCCACCGTCCAGGTCCCCGGCACGGTGACGAATTCGGTGGTCATCAGCGAGCCGACCGTCTCCTCGCCGTAGGCCGACAGCCGGTCCACGGCGCCGCGGGTCTCGGCGTCCAGGCGCGCGCGCAGGTCGGAGCGGCCCGGCTCCTCGATCTCGCGGAACACGTCCGTGACCCGGTCGGCCGACATGCCGGACAGGTACGCCGCCACCCGGTCCCGCGGCAGCATCTCGATGATGTCGGCGGCGCAGTCGAGTTCCGGCTGGTCGAGCACCTCGATCGCGCGGTCCACGGGCAGGCCCAGGAGGATCGCGGCGGCGACCTCGGGGGCCTCGTCATTGAGCTTCTCGACGATGTCGGGGGCACGTTCGTCCGAGAGGCGCGCGGCCAGCACGGAAGGATCGATTCGCGTATCGAAGGGCGCGATCTCGTTCATGGCCTCGCCTCGTGGTTACGAGGCGACGCGCCACCGGTCATCCTGGGTCAGGGCCGTGGCCGGCCGCCGCGTCGTCGCCCCGCGGCCGGGCCTCTCAGCGGCTCAGGCGGGTCGACGGCGCGTGGCCAGGCACGGCAGGCACGATCGGTCGGGCACGTCGCTTCGCGGGTCGCTGCTGAAAGGGAGCGCGCCGTCGGAGACGACGTCGCGCGGGTGCGTCGTGCGCCCGCGCGGTTTCCCCGTCAAGCCGAAAGCGTTCGCATCCGCAGCCGTTGCCGAACGGCGCGCCCGGGGGTGGTAAGGCGGCCACGGAAGTGCTGATGGCCACCCCCGGGCTCCCTATGAGAAATATAAGTGTTGTGCTCGCTTGTATTGCGTCCAAGATATTGCCTATATGAGATCCATCAACAGCGAGGAGAAACGCCATGGCCTGGTCCGCCCCGATCGTGTCCGAGATCTGCGTCGGCATGGAAGTCACCAGCTACGAGTCGGCTGAGATCGACACCTTCAACTGAGTCGCTCCCAGTCCGGAGCGCATCGCTCCGGATTTCGTGGTCTCTCAACCTACCTTTCTAGCTCCTGGAGGAAATCATGGCTTGGTCCGCCCCCGTCGTGTCCGAGATCTGCGTCGGCATGGAAGTCACCAGCTACGAGTCGGCCGAGATCGACACGTTCAACTGAGACGTCGACGACATGGTTATTGGCGCTGCTTCATCCGAAGCGGCGCTTTTCTTTTGTTCCAGCCGCCGTATGACCTGACGCGTCCGAGCGCGCGGCTGTCAGATCCCCGGTAGGGCGACCGGCTTCTCAGGTCACGAACACGCCCGCGATCGCCGCACTCGTCAGGTTCGAGAGCGTGCCGGCGAGGATCGCCCGCAGACCGTAGCGGGCGACCTCGGATCGCCGCTCCGGCACGAGACTGGAGAAGCTCGCGAGCTGGATCGCGATCGACGCGAAGTTGGCGAAACCGCAGAGGGCGAAGCAGGCGATCGCCTGCGTGCGCGGGTCGAGGGAGCCGGCCTTCAGGATCGGCGACAGGTTCGCGTAGGCCAGGAACTCGTTGAAGGCGATCTTCTGGCCGATCGCCCCGCCCACCAGGGTCGCGTCTGCCCACGGCACGCCGAGGAGCCATGCCAGCGGGGCGAGCAGCCAGCCGAGAACGCCCTCGAAGGAGGCGGCGGGATAGCCGATCCAGCCGCCGACGGTGCCGAACAGGCCGTCCGCCAGGGCGATCAGCCCGACGAAGGCGATCAGCATCGCTCCCACCGAGACCGCCACCGCCAGCCCCTTCTGTGTCCCGTCGGCCGCCGCCTCGATGATGTTGGCCGCCCGCCGCTCGCCGAACTCCACGCGGGTGCTGGTGATCCGGGTCGGTTCCGTGGAGGGCATCAGGATCTTCGCGTAGACGAGCCCTCCCGGGATCGCCATCACCGAGGCCGCCAGCAGGTAGGTCATCGGCACGCCGAGCGCCGCGTAACCAGCCAGGATCGATCCGGCGGTGGAGGCGGCGCCGCTCGACATCACGGCGAACAGCTCGGCGCCGGTCAGCCGCGCCAGGAATGGCCGCAGCGCCACCGCGATCTCGCTCTGCCCGATGGCAATCGTGATCACCGCCGAGAACGACTCGATCGGCGAGGTGCCGAGGATTCGGCGCAGTCCCGCGCCGAGCAGCCGGGCCAGGGCCTGCATCACGCCGAGATGGTAGAGCACGCCGATGAGCGCGGAGACGTACAGGATCTGCGGCAGCACCCGCAGGGCCAGGATGAAGCCCGAGCCGCCGAACAACTCGAACATCTTCGGCTCGACGAGGCCGCCGAACAGGAAGGCGGTACCACGGTCGCCGTAGGACAGCACGGCCACGACGCCGTCGGCGGCGGATCTCAGCGCCGCTTGGCCGGCGGGGAGGAACAGGACAAGCGACCCGAGCCCGACCTGCAGGGCCAGCCCGGTGACCACGACGCGGGGGTTGATCGCCCGTCGGTTCGTCGAGAACAGGACGGCGACGGTGAGCAGTACCAAGAGGCTGAGGCCGGCATGGATCAGGCGGTCGAGCATCGCGTCCTTCGGGTCCGAGCTTGGCCGCAGCGTATGGAAGGTTCGGGCCAGAGCCCGTCAGTCTGGGGGATCGGGCGCCAGATAGGGCGCGAACAGATCGCGGACCTGTGCGAAGCCCCAGTCCCGGTCGGCCTCCGTCAAGGTCGTGCCCCCTTGGAGGCGGTGGCTCATCCAATGGCTGGACACGATCCAGGCATTGTCGATGAGCCGACCGAGGGCCTCCGACTCGATCCGCAAGCGTCCCGCCCCGACAGCCGCCTCGAAGACGCCGCGGGCCAGCGCCTGGGTCTCGGCCCGGAGGGCGTGGACCCGCGACCGCAGCGCGGGTGCGATCTCCACCATGGCGATTCCGTCGCGATAGATGCAGCGGTAACGCCAGATCAGGTCGAACCATGCCCGCTGGTAGGCGATCAGCGCCTCGGGCGCGGCGGGGTCGGCGGGCATCCGGCCCGCCACCATCACGGCCTCGGCCTCGAACGCGGCGAACACAGCCTCTACGAGGCCGCTCTTGCGGGGAAAATGGTAGTGGAGGTTGCCCTCGCGCATTCCGGAGGCGGCGGCGATCTCCGCCGTTGTCACGTGGCCGAGCCCGCGGGCGTTGAACAGCGCGAGGCTCGCGGCGAGGATCCGCTTACGCGTCCCTGGATTCGGTCCCGGGGCACCGGAATCCGGACCGAACTCCGCACCGATCTCGGTTTTCCGGCCCTCGCCCCGCGGCATGTTCCAGCCCCCGTCTAGGGTGCTTACCCTAGACAATTCCGTCGGCCGGGCCTATCCCCTCCCACGTCCGATCCTGATCGGAGGCACGGGGAGGCGCGGTTTGGCTCAGCGGTTCCAGCTCGCGGGCAAGGTCGCCCTGATCACCGGCGCGGCCAGCGGCATCGGCGCGGCCCTGGCGGAGGGGCTCGCCGCCAAGGGGTGCCGTCTCCTCCTCGTGGACCGGGATGCGGGCGGACTGCAGGCCACGGCCGGCAGACTGCACGGCGTGACCGTCGAGACGCGTACGCTGGATCTCGCGGATGCGGACGCGATCCGGGCGCTGCCCGGCTGGGTCGCGGAGCGGTCCGGGCACCTCGACCTCCTGATCAACAATGCCGGCGTCGCCCTCGGTGGCCGGTTCGATGAGACGCATCTCGACGATTTCGAGTGGCTGCTCGACATCAACCTGCGCGCCGTCGTCCGGATGTGCCACGCCTTCCTGCCGATGCTCCGCACGCGGCCGGCCGCGCAGATCGTCAACCTGTCGAGCCTGTTCGGCCTGATCGCGCCGCCAGGCCAGGTCGCCTACTGCACGAGCAAGTTCGGGGTGCGCGGCTTCTCCGAGGCCCTCCGGCACGAATATGCCGGCACCGGGCTCGGGGTGACGGTGGTCCATCCGGGCGGCGTCGCCACCGCCATCTCGCGCAATGCCCGCGGCCGCCGTCCGCCGAGCGATCCCGAGGCGGCCAAGCGCGCGGCGGTCGAGGATGCGGCGGCCCGGGAAGCCTTCGGCAAGCTCCTGACCCTGGCTCCTGCGGATGCGGCCGCCGCGATCATCCGTGGCATCGAGGCGCGCACGCCGCGCATCGTGGTCGGCAAGGACGCCAGGAACGCTGCGTTGATCCAGCGGCTGATGCCGGTGGGCTACTGGAAGACGATCGTGCGCCTGTCCGGCGGGTCCCTCTGATGGCGAGCCTGCGCGCTTATCTCGGAACCTACATGGTCCGCAGCCGGGTCCGCGGCCCCCTCGCCCGGGCGCGGGACGCGGCCGCGTTCCGCCGGATCTTCGAGGCGCCGGCCTTCCCGGATCCCAAGGGCGTGACCTACGAACCGGGCGTCGTCGGCGGCGTGAAGGGTGAGTGGATCCGGCCCAAAGCGGGTCCCGGCCGGCGGATGCTCTACATCCACGGTGGCGGCTTCATCGCCTGCTCGCCCCGGACGCACCGTCCCGTCACGGGCGCGCTGGCGAACCGCGGCTTCACGATCTTCGCACCCGATTACCGCCTCGCCCCCGAGCACCCGTTTCCCGCGGCGGTGGACGACGTGACGGCCGCCTGGACGGCGTTCAGCGCGGAGGGCGCGGCCTGCGTGGCGGGCGAATCGGCCGGGGGCAACCTCGCCCTCGTGCTGATGGGCGCGGCCCGCGCCCGGGGTCTGCCGATGCCCTGGGCGGCGGCCCTGTTCTCCCCCGCGACGGATTTCGTCTCCGAGGACGGATCGCGCGTCACCAATGCGTGGCGTGACGCCATGTTCGACCCGCAGGCGCTCGCGGCGATCCGGCCGATGTATCTGGGGGATGCCGATCCGACCGATCCCCGGGTCTCACCCCTCTACGGGGATCCGACCGGCTTCCCCCCGCTGCTGTTCCATGTCGGGGAGCGCGAAGTCCTGCGCGACGATTCCGTCCGCATGGCCGAGCGGACCCGCGCAGCCGGCGTCGAGACCGACCTCAAGCTCTTCCCGGTCGTGTCCCACGCCTGGCAGTTCGCGGCCGGCGTTCTACCGGAGGCGCGGGTCTCCCTCGACGAGGCGGCCGCGTTCCTGAAAGCGCACGCGCCCCACGCACCATCCGGGAGCCCCCAGCGATGACCGAGACCGCGCCCGAGACCCTGGCCGTCCTGATCGTCGGCGCCGGCTTCTCGGGGCTGGCGATGGCGATCCGCTGTCGGCAGGCGGGCATCGGCCCGCTGCGGGTGATCGAGAAGGCCGACGGCATCGGCGGCACGTGGCACGACAACACCTATCCGGGGGCGGCCTGCGACGTCCCCTCGCACCTCTACTCGCTGTCCTTCGCGCCGAAGGCCGACTGGAGCCGGATGTACGCGCCGCAGCCGGAGATCCTGGCCTACCTCCAGGACGTTGCGGCCCGCCACGGGCTGATGCCCCTGATCCAGCTGGGCACGGCCTTCACGGGGGCCACCTGGGACGCGGCGCGCGCCCTGTGGCAGGTCGAGACCGACCGCGGGCCGATCACGGCGCGTGCGATCGTCTCCGGAATGGGCGGCCTTCACCATCCCGCCTATCCCGACATCCCGGGTCGCGCCGCGTTCGCAGGCCCGGCCTTCCACACGGCGGCCTGGGACCATTCCGTGGTGCTGGCCGGCAAGCGGGTCGGGGTGATCGGCACCGGTGCCAGCGCGATTCAGGTGGTGCCCGAGATTGCCGCCGTCGCGTCCCACCTGACCCTGTTCCAGCGCACGCCGCCCTGGATCATGCCCAAGAACGATTACGCCATCGCGGAGCGGGCCAAGAGCCGCTACCGGCGCGTGCCGTTCAGCCGGCAACTCGAACGGGCGCGGCTGTTCTGGCTGCACGAGGTGCGCGCGCTGCTGGGCTTCACCAAGGTTTCGAAGCTCACCGGCCAGGCCGAGGCCCTGGCCCGGCGCCATCTCGCCAAGGCCGTCCCCGACAAGGCCCTGCGGGCGAAGCTGACGCCGAACTACCGGCTCGGCTGCAAGCGGGTGCTGATCTCCGACGACTACTACCCCGCGCTACAGCGTCCCAACGTCACCCTGGAGACGGGGAGCATCGCCCGGATCGACGGGTCCGGGGTGATCACCGAATCCGGACGGCGCCACGATCTCGACGTCATCGTCTACGCCACCGGCTTCGACGTGACCGCGACCTTCGCACGGATGAATCTCGTCGGTCGCGACGGCACTAGCCTGACCGAGGCCTGGGCCGGCGGCATGGGCGCCTACCAGGGCATCACGGTCGCGGGGTTTCCCAACTACTTCATGCTGCTCGGACCCAATACCGGGCTCGGCCACAACTCGGTCGTCTCGATGATCGAGATCCAGGTGCAGCACGTCCTCGATTGCCTGAAGGCCCTGCGCCACGGGACCAGGGCCATCGAGGTCCGGCCGGAGGCGCAGGCGCGCTTCCTCGACCGGATCCGTACCCGCCTGGCCGACAGCATCTGGCAGGCTGGCGGCTGCCGCAGCTGGTATCTCGACGCGCGCGGGCGCAATACGACCCTGTGGCCCGACTCGGTCATGGCGTACCGCCGGAGCGCCCGCCGCGCCCGGATGGCGGATTACCGGCTGGGCTGAGCCCGCCACGGGCTCCGGACGGGTCCCGGCCGTCCGCGGCCCTCGACCGCCGGTCGGCGTGTCAGAACGCGAACCCGGCCTCCGCCGCGAAGGCTTCGAGCCCGGGCAGCGACGCGTCGAACAGAGGACGGGCGCCGAACGCATCGCCCGCACGCACGAACAGGGTCACCTTGGCGTTCCGATATGGCCCGAACACGCAGACCAGACGGCCATCGTCCTTGAGCTGGTCCAGCAACGCCTGCGGCCGCACCTCGACGCGGCCGTTGATCAGGATCACGTCGAAGGGCGCCTGCTTCGGTGCACCGGCGGCGATCGGCCCCTCCACGACCTGAGCGGAGGTGCCCAGCCGGACGCGCAGCGCCTCAGCCAGTTCCGGCACCGACTCGAGCGCCGTCACCTGTGCGCCCAGGCGCGCCATCACCGCCGCCGCGTAGCCCGAGCCGCTTGCGACGTCGAGGGCGGTGACGCCCGGCCGGATCCGCAGGGACTGGATCATCCGGGCCTGCACCATCGGGGCCGGCAGGCAGCGGGTCTCGCCGGCGGCTGCGCCGAGAACCAGGGTCTGATCGATATACGCGAAGGGCTCGCGGCCCTTCGGTACGAAGCTCTCCCGCGGCACGGAGTCGAACGCGTCGAGCACCGTGTTGTCGTTCACGTCGAAGGTCCGCAACTGGCAGTCGACCATCATCCGCCGCGCCTGCGCGTAATCGATCATCGATACGTGTCCTCGAACCGGATCGGAACGCCGCGTCGGCCGGGCTCCGGCGAGACAGCCGGCCGCCCCGGCCAAGCCTAAGCTTCCCGGACGGGGGGCGTTTTCGGAGATCGGTGCACAAAACGCAAGGCGAGTGCGCAACGGCGACCCCGATACCGCATCGCGCCGGACTTCGCTGAAACGGCCGGGGGGTTTCGGGGACCGGGAGTCCCGCGGCCGAAAGCGGCCGGCTCCGGTTCGAACATCGTCCGGCCCGGTGTTTCGCGGATCGGGTGGTTCCCGAGCGCGGGAGTAGCCCAGTCGCATTACGTCGGAACCACACTGTCGCCTCGAGCGCCCCCTGCGAGGTCGCGCGGCTGGCATGATCGATGAATAAAGAGTGCAGAATACGGGGACGGTGCGTACGCCGTCCCGATAGGGAGCCGCCATGACGCCGACGAGCCAAGGATTTCTGACCCGCGGACTGACTGCCGCCCTCGCCTGCCTGAGCCTCGGCCTGTTGGAATCCGGCCACGCCACGGCCCAGGAGACAGCCGCAACCGCGGCGCCGCCGCCCAGCGCGCCGGCCGACC
>NZ_JBFUGA010000008.1:0-92581 GCF_056403155.1 Methylobacterium sp. P3_A11 | reverse complement strand
CGCCATCGAGGCCCTGAACGCCACCCTGCGCCGGGCCGTGCGCGCCCGCGGTCACTTCCCGACCGACGAGGCCGACCTGAAGCTGCTCTACCTGGTCTTGAACCGCTCCGAGAAGGCGTGGACGATGGCCTCGCCTGAGGTGGTCATGGCCAAGGCGCAGTTCGCCGTCATCTTCGGCGAGCGCTTCACAAGGGCCATGGCGGCCTGATGTTCAACACGCCGCCCCCACACGAAATTCCTGACACTCCCCATTCATCAAGCCGCGGCGCAGGGCAAGCGCCAGCAGGTCGCCTGGTGTCATCCACTCCCCGCCGTCCACCTGCCAGTGCTCGTAATCATCGTCGGGCACGACGGTGTGGCCCAAGCCCCCAAAATGCCTCGACCGCCTCAGTCACCGGGTCGAACTCGACCAGCACGGCTAAGCCCACGCTGCCGCTAGCAGGCATCCGCGAGCGGTCTCCAGCCGCTTCTCGTCCGATCGCTCAGGCATGTCAGCTGCGATCTGTTCGACGATCTCCCGCGTGGCCGCCTCGTCCAGGCCGAACCTGCGCCCGAATCCGTCCAGGCGCCGCATCATATGCTGGAACCATTGCGCGCTCGTGCGACGTCTTGGAGGGGGCGCTCACGGATCGTCCTGCCACCGCCGCGCCGCTTCGGCCATCTCGGCATCCTCGCGCGCGGCCATAGTCTCAAGCACCTTGGCCAAAGCCTTGGCCGCTTCGCCATGCTGCTGAGCGCCAGTTCCGACGGTCCGGCAAAAGCGGGCAGCATGCCTCAACCCCTCGGCATGTGCCGTGTCGAGCGCGATCAGCACCACATTGTGCGCACTGTCCCGCTCGGCGTCGTTACCCTTGAGGCGCGGAAGCAGGAAGGCCACGAGGCGGACCTTCCGCCTGCCCCGGCTTCTGGCGTGTCCTCGCTCATGTCTTCACCGCGTGCACCAGCAGGATCGCAGTCCGGACCATGGTCCGCTTCCAGGCGCGCTCGTGGGACTTCAGTGCCTCGGCCAAATGCAGGGCGGTGCGCGTTATCCCTGCGACGTCGAACCTGCGATCGCTCGATAACGGGTTAGGCTCAGTCCCCAAATGTACGCGTATCGCATCGACTGCGGCGTCGATCTACTGATCGGCCCACCCGGCGGCCTTGCGCAGCGCGGAGACGGTAGGGTTATTCGCCATGCTGCTCACTATGTGCTTGCCGTGCCCATATTCCGGTAAGCAAGCACAGAGGTAATTAGTGGTGCCGCAAGAGGGATTCGAACCCCCGACCCCCTCATTACGAATGAGGTGCTCTACCAGCTGAGCTATTGCGGCCCGGACCCCGGAGGCGTCCTGCCCGGTGCGCGACAAGCGGCGCCGGACGTGGCAGGCTCATAGCGGCCCAGCCGGCGTTAGGCAAGGCCGCAGCCGGCCCCCGGACCCTGTCAGAGAGGCCGGTCCGACGCCAATTCATCCCGCAGGAAAGCCGCGACTTCCGCACGGTCCACGCCCGGGGCAATGAAGCTCTGACCGATCCCGCGGGCGAGGATGAAGGTCAGCGCCCCATCGCGCACCTTCTTGTCCTGCGCCATCGCGTCGAGGATTGCCTCGGCATCTCCGCACCCACCGGGAACCGCCTGCAGACGGGTCGGCAGACCGGCGAGGGCCAGGTGGTTGGCGACCCGGCCCGCATCCTGGCCGGCGCAGAGGCCGAGCCGGGCTGAGAACCGGAAGGCGAGCGCCGTGCCGATCGCCACACCCTCCCCGTGGACCAGTCGCGCCGCGTCGTAGCCGGTCAGTCGCTCCAGGGCGTGGCCGAACGTATGGCCGAGGTTGAGCAGCGCCCGCTCCCCGTCCTCCCGCTCGTCCCGGGTGACCACGGCCGCCTTTGCCCGGCAGCAGGAGGCGACCGCCTCCTCGCGCTCCGGGCCACCGGCGAAGATCCCGCGCCAGTGCGCCTCGCACCAATCGAAGAACGCGGGATCGGCGATCAGCCCGTACTTGGCGACCTCGGCGTAGCCGGCCCGCATCTCGCGCTCGGACAGGGTGTCGAGGGCGGCCGTATCCGCGAGGACGAGGCGCGGCTGGTGGAAGGCGCCGATCAGGTTCTTGCCCAGCGGGGCGTTGATTCCGGTCTTGCCGCCCACCGAGGAATCGACCTGTGCCAGAAGGCTGGTCGGAACCTGCACGAAGCGCACGCCCCGCCGCAGGGTCGCGGCCGCGAAGCCGGCGAGATCGCCCACCACGCCGCCGCCCAGGGCCACGACGAGGTCGCCGCGCTCGACCTTGAGGGCCAGCAGGCCGTCGCAGACCTCCGCGTAGCCCGCGTAGGATTTCGAGGCTTCGCCCGGCGCCACCTTCACCACGCCGGTCCGGAGGCCGGCGCGCTCCAGGCTCGATTGCAGGCGCTCGGCATAGAGCGCGCCGACGGTCGTGTCCGTCACGATGGCCGCACGGCGCGCCCCGAGGGCCGCGACGGCGGCGCCCGCCGTGTCGATCAGCCCGCGCCCGATCAGGATGTCGTAGGCGCGGCCGGCATCGAGCGGCACGTGGACGGTCAGTGGATCTAGACGGGGCGTCGGCTCGGTCATCGCTCGGCTCGCTGGGGTCTCACTGTGCAGCAACGGGAATCGATCCTTCGCCGCTGAGATGCGCGTCCAGCGCCTCCAGAACGTCTTGGACGACCCGGTCGTGCGAGACCTCGCGGGAGATGACCATCACGTCGGCGGCCGCGTAGACCGGGTGCCGCACGGCCATCAGGTCCCGCATCGTCGCCTCGGGGTCCTCGGTCTGGAGCAGCGGACGGTTCCCGCGCTTGCGGACGCGCCGCATCAGCACGTCCAGATCGGCCTTCAGCCAGACCGAGACCGCCGATTCCGCGATGCGCGCCCGGGTTGCCTCGCGCAGATAGGCGCCTCCGCCGGTCGCCAGGACGAGCGGTCCGGCCCGGAGTAGCCGCGAGATCACTCGTTCCTCGCCATCCCGAAAGCTCGACTCGCCGTAGATGGCGAAGATGTCGGGGATCGTCAGGCCCGCCGCCGCCTCGATCTCGATGTCGGCATCCTTGAAGATCAGCCCGAGGCGGCTCGCCAGACGCCGGCCGACGGTGCTCTTGCCTGCCCCCATGAGGCCGACGAGAACGATCGAGCGCGGGCCGAGCGCGCGGCGCAGACGCGCCTCGATCGGTTCCCCGGCCTCCTCCCCGCTCATGGCCTCCTGCATCGACTCCTGCATCGCATCCGTGTGGCGTCCCCGCCTCCTCATCCGCTGCCGTGCGCCCGTCGCCCGGCAGCTCCGCATCCTGCGGCAGGCTCTTAGCGCGATTCAAGCGGGCTGCGAAACGCATCGCTGTGTCGTTGTGGGCCTTGTCAGCGCCGCGTTCGCGTGGTCGAACCCGGGCACCCGCGGCGGCTCGAAGAAGGCCTTCGCCCGCCCTCATTCCCGCCGCCTGCGCCGTCTGCCCGAGGTTCGACCGACGTGCCGACCCTGTTCCGTTTCTTTGCCACCCTCGCGATCCTGGCGGGTCTCGTGTTCGCGGCGATGTTCGCGCTGGCGAACTTCGTCCAGCCGACGCCGCGGGAGATGACTGTCACGATCCCGGCCTCGAAGCTCCAGCCGGGCAGTCGTTGAGCGCGTCCGAGGACCGCGGCGCCGTCCCGGCGCCCCGTCCCGAGGTGGCCGACTATCTCGACATGCTGGCCGCCGAGCGCGGCGCCGGCCTCAACACGCTGACCGCCTACAGGCGCGACCTCGACGACTATCTCGGCTATCTCGCCCGGTCCGGGATCGAACTCCAGGACGTGGACGCCGGCATCCTTCGGGCTTTCCTGATCGATCTCGAAACGCGCGGGCTCAAGGCATCCTCGGCGGCGCGGCGCCTGTCCTGTGTGCGCGGTTTCCACAAGTTCCTCTACGCCGAAGGCGGCGCCGAGACCGATCCCAGCGTCGCGGTCTCCGGTCCCCGCCGCGGGCGGAGCCTGCCGAAAGTGCTGTCCGTCGCGGAGGTCGACCGGCTGCTGGGGGCCGCGCAGGCGGCGGCCTCCGCCGACCAAACACCGGGGCCGGCCCGTCGGGCACGCCGGATGGTGTGCCTGCTCGAGCTGCTCTATGCGACGGGTCTGCGTGTCTCCGAGCTGGTTGCCCTGCCGCGTGCCGCCGGCGCGACCCGCGAACGCTACCTCATCGTCAAGGGCAAGGGCGGCCGCGAGCGGCTCGTCCCCCTGACCGAGGCGGCCCGCGCTGCCATGACGGCCCATCTCGCGGCAGTCCCGGAGGAGTCACCCTGGCTGTTTCCGGCCGACAGCGACAGCGGCCATCTCACGCGGCAGGCCTTCGCCCGCGACCTCAAGACCCTGGCCTCGGCGGCGGAGTTGCATCCGGACCGCGTGAGCCCCCACGTCCTCCGCCACGCCTTCGCCAGCCATCTTCTTCAGAACGGCGCCGATCTGCGCATCGTTCAGGAGCTCCTCGGCCACGCCGACATCTCCACGACGCAGATCTACACCCATGTTCTGGACGAGCGCCTCAAGGCGATGGTCCGCGACCTGCATCCGCTCATGGATCGCTGAGCGTTCCCGCACAGCTGGTGTGGCCAACCGTGGTTGAACGCCCCAATTGTATACGCTCAGCGAACTGCCTAAGAGTGACCTCACGCCGTACCGGTACGCGAGCCTGTCTTTACCAGAGAGAGTTTTCCTATGCCAGGCCCCACTGCTTCGCAGAGCGGCGCCGAGCCGAGTCGGGCGGCGCACGCGCGTGCCGACGAGCCGTCGCAGAGGGAGCGGCAGCGCCTCGACAACCAGCTCTGCTTCGCGGTCTACGCCGCCGCGCACGCCTTTGGCCGCGCCTACCGCAACCTGCTTGGCCGCCACGAACTGACGTATCCGCAATACCTGGTCCTGCTGGTGCTCTGGGAGCAGGATGGCCTGTCGGTCAAGGAGATCGGGAACCGTCTGTTCCTGGACTCCGGGACGCTGACGCCGCTTCTGAAGCGGCTCGAAGCCTCGGGTCGGGTGCGGCGCGCCCGCGATCGCGTCGACGAACGCCAGGTCAGCATCTTCCTGACCCCGGCCGGCGCGGCGTTGCGTGACCAGCTGGCCTGCATCCCCGATGATGCGGGCGGCTTGACCGGTCTCGACATCGAGGGTCGCAAGAACCTGCTGCACGATCTCGTGACGCTCAGGCTCGGCCTGCAGACCGGGATGCTCCCGGACTAGGACCCGCCCGGACAGATCCGGAAGCGGCCGGTCGGCCACCTCCGGATCCGGCTCGCGCGGATCAGCCGCTCAGGACTGGGTCTTGAGGTAGGCGATCACGTCGTTGATCTTCTTGTCGTCAGGGTAGCCCTGGAAGATCATCTTGGTGCCCGGCACCTTCGCCTTCGGGTTTTTCAACCACTCGTGCAGGTTGGCCTCGTCCCAGGTGATCCCGGAGTTCTTCAGCGCGGCCGAGTAGCTGTAGCCCTCGTAGGTGCCAGCCTTGCGGCCGACCACGCCCTTCAGGTCGGGACCGACGCCGTTCTTCTGAAAATTGTGACACGCCTTGCAGGGGGCGAACGCCTTCTCGCCGGCGGCCGCGTCTCCGGCCTCCTGGGCCTGCGCCGAGAGCGGGATCAGGACTGCAAGGACGGCGCCGAGAACGAGTGAACGCATGGATTTCCTCCTGTTGGCCGCCGCCGCGGCAGCGTTGCGGGCAGAGCTTGCCTGCCTGGAACAGCTCTAAATGAATCTGCCCGCCGCGTGCAACGGCCTAGTCTGGTAAAGCCGTCGTCGGCGTGCAGATCCGTGGCTGCGCCAGGTTGCCGCCTCCCTCAACACCGAGCGCCCGGATTGGCTCCCTGCACGGTCGCCCGTCCTGCCCGGCGCTTCGTTCCTTCGGCGCGATCGCTGCGCAAATCTCAGACCCCGTGGTAGCTGCGGTACCACGCGACGAAGCGGTCGATCCCCGTGCGCAACGGCGTCGAGGGCCGGAAGCCGACGGCGCGCACGAGATCGTCGATGTCGGCGCAGGTTGCCGGCACGTCACCCGGCTGCATCGGCAGAAGGATCTTCTCCGCCCTGCGCCCCAGGGCCGCCTCGAGGAGCGCGATCATGTCGAGGAGCGCCACCGGCTCGGTGTTGCCGATATTGTAGATCCGATAGGGGGCCGCACTGGTCCCCGGATCCGGGGCGCCGCCGCTCCAGGCGGGATCGGGCGTGGCCGGCCGCCCTGCCAGCGCCTGGATCCCCGCGACGATGTCGTCGATGTAGGTGAAGTCCCGGAGCATCCGCCCTTCGTTGAACACGCGGATCGGCTCGCCCGCCAGGATGGCCCGGGTGAACAGGGACAGGGCCATGTCGGGACGGCCCCACGGGCCGTAGACGGTGAAGAAGCGCAGCCCCGTGGTCGGCAGCCCGTAAAGATGGCTGTAGCTGTGCGCCATCAGCTCGTTCGCCTTCTTGGTCGCGGCGTAGAGGCTGAGCGGATGGTCGACGTTCTGATGGACCGAGAACGGCATCGCCGTGACGCCGCCGTAGACGGAACTCGATGACGCGTAGAGCAGGTGCTCGACGCCGCCGTGACGGCAGGCCTCCAGGATGTTGAGGAAGCCGACGAGGTTGCTCTCCGCGTAGGCGTGCGGATCGGTCAGCGAATGACGTACGCCGGCCTGCGCCGCGAGGTGGATCACCGTCCGGAAGCCGTGCCGGCGGAACAGCGCGTCGAGCCCGCCACGGTCGGCGAGATCGAGGCGGGCGAAGCTGTGCCCTTCGAAGCCCGCGAGGCGGTGCAGCCGCGCTTCCTTCAGCCGCACATCGTAATAGGCATTGACGTTGTCGAGACCGACGACCTGGCGGCCGGCTTCGAGGAGACGCAGAGCGAGCTGATTCCCGATGAAGCCGGCGACGCCGGTGATCAGGACGGGGGGCTGGGACATGCGCGCACCGATGGGCGGAGCGGCCCGCCGGCCGCAGCTGTAGCATGGGCTTGGAACGCCACAAGCCGGAGGGGGCGCTCCCGGTCCGAGCCGCGAAGAGCCGACCGGATCAGACTTGCCGCTCGAGACCCGAGCCCTGTAGGCTCGACGTCGCCGTGCAGCCCGACCGACGACCGCTTCCGGACAGCCTGACGCGCCTGCTGGCCATGCCGCAGCGGCGCCCGGCCCAGGTGCGGCCGCAGCCGTCTCGAGTGGACGGCGCCCCGCCGGAATGGGATCGGCGACCCGCGCACACGGCGCTGGAGACCGCGATCCTCCGCGGGTTCGTGGCCGGGCTTTCGGGGTTCGTCTGGCTCGTCATCCTGGTGCTGACCGTCCGACACTTCGTGCGCTGAGCGCTCGCTGGCGACGCGCTGTGGATATCGGTGGCCTGCCCATCCTTCGGCTTCGTCCACCGGTACGCGAGCCGCGTCGTCCGCTATGGACGCGTCCGATGCCGGGATCGGTTCGGCGGCGAGGGTGGACGATGTCGCTGACGGGGCGTTTCTGGTTCCGGAAATCCTGGACGGGCCGGCTCGTGCTGCTGGTCGAAGAAGAGCGGTCCCGCTGGTTCGGCCGCGGATCGGGCAAGCCGCACTGGCGCAACGCCAAGCTCCTCGACTTCGCCGAGCCCGAGCTGCGGCCGCTCCTCGCGATGGAGAAGCACCACCGCGCGGGTGGACCCTCCGGACAGGTGCGGACCCTCCGCGCCGTCCCGCCCGCCCCGGTGGCCCGATCGACCAACGGCTGAGCGGCGCGCGGCTCCGCGAACCGGTTCTGGTTCGGCGGACGGCGATCCCCACCTTGAGAGGATCGCCCCGCCCCGGGCGGCACCCCTGAACCGGTGAAGCCGATGCCGCGCTACTTTTTCCACACGCAGATCGGCGGCGATGTCGTCACCGACCCGATCGGGTTCGAACTGCGGGATCCGGACGCGGCCTGGCAGACGGCCCGCGAGACGATCCGCGCCGCCCTGCGCGGTTCCGGCGACCAGGCCCGGCTGATGACCGCGTGCCTCGTCGTCACCGACGAAAGCGGCGAGGTCGTGCTGGAATTCCCGTTCAGCGAGGCCGTCGAGCTGCCGGCCACGGAGGATCCGACGCTTCACTGAGAGCGGCGACGCGCGCGCTCCGCGCCCTACATCGCGGCGCAGACCCCTGACCCGGAGCCGCGCCTGCATGGATACGCCACCCAACGATCTCGACGCTCGCGCGCTGGGCCGGGCCGCGCCCGGCAAGGGCCTCGCCCGAGAGGCCTGCCCGTACGCGGAGGGTACCGAGGCGCGGACGTTGTGGCTCGCCGGCTACGATGCGGCGCTGTCCGACGGCGTCGCGCCCGTGACCGGCGGCCTCGCCAAGCACCCGATCGACGGGTCGGCGCGCTGATGGATGCCCGGACCGCACCGCATCCCGGCGCGCAGCATCCGACCCTCGACCGCAAGTCGGTCGGGGCGGTGGTCCTCGGCAACGCCCTCGAATTCTACGATTTCACGGTCTACGCGTTCTTCGCCAAGCCGATCGGCGAGGCCTTCTTCCCGGCCAACGACCCGACCCACAGCCTCCTTGCGTCCCTGGCCTTGTTCGGCATCGGCTACGTCATGCGGCCCATCGGCGGCGTGCTGATCGGCGCCTTCGCGGACCGCGCAGGGCGCAAGCCCGCGATGCTGATCACCATCGCGCTGATGGCCCTGGGCATGCTGATGCTGGCCGCCTGCCCGTCCTACGCCACGATCGGTGGATGGGCGCAGGTGATCGTCATCGCCGGGCGCCTCGTCCAGGGGCTCGCCCTCGGTGGCGAGGTCGGCCCGTCGACCGCCTTCCTTCTGGAGGCCGCGCCCCCGGACCGGCGCGGCTTCGTGACGAGCTGGCAGATCGCCAGCCAGGGCTGCGCCGCCCTGTTCGCCGGCATCATCGCGACCATCCTGGCGCTGGTCGTCGGCGATCAGGCGATGGCGCGGTGGGGCTGGCGGCTGATGTTCGCCCTCGGCCTCTGCGTCGTACCGGTCGGACTCGTCATCCGCAGCCACCTGCCGGAGACGGCCGGGGCCGCGGAGGATCCGGACGCGGCAGCCTCGACCCTGGCGGTGGTGGGACGGTTGCTGCGCGAGCACGGCCGCCTCCTCGGCCTGACCTTCCTGGTCATCGCCGCTTCGACCGTGTCGAACGCGGTCGGCACCAACATGCCGGTCTTCGCCGGCGCGACGCTCGGCCTCAGCGAGACGGCCGCCACGGCGGTGCCGATCGCCCTCGGGCTCGCCTCCGTGATCTTCCCGCTGCTCGGCGGCTGGCTGGCCGATCGGGTCGGGCGGCGCCCGGTGATGATCTGGCCGCGGGCGCTGATCCTGATCCTCGCGGTCCCGGCCTTCGCCTGGGTCGTGCAGGCGCCGAGCGCCGCCAGCGTCTACGCGGTCACCTTCCTGCTCTCGGCCCTGTCCTCGATCAATGCCGCCGCGGTGATCGTCGGGATCCCGGAGGCGCTGCCGCGGGCGGTGCGCAGCGCCGGCCTGTCGATCGTGTACGCGGTCTCGGTCTCGGTGTTCGGCGGCAGCACCAACTACGTGGTGAACTGGCTGATCGCCACGACCGGCGACCGTCTCGCGCCGGCCTACTACCTGGCCGCCTTCAGCCTCGTCGGGACCATCGCGGCTTTCCTGCTGCCGGAGACCCGCGGCCGCGATCTCGACGCCGACCGCGAGGCCTGAGCCCCCGACCGCCTGCGCCCGCGGCGTCGCGCCCCTGCAGGCGCCGCGAACCCGCAAGCGGACGGATGTGCGCTCGCGCACGGCGCTCGCGCCGGAGGGGTCGGCGGCTCGTTACGCCACTAGGTCGGCCGGCGCGCCGGGCCTAGTTGGGTGGCATGCCAACGCCTCAAGAGACGCGCCGCCCGCTGGTCCTCGCCGCGGTGATGGCGGCGATGTTCATGATCGCCATTGAGGCGACGATCGTCTCGACGGCGATGCCGCAGATCGCCGGGGAGCTCGGTGACCTCCATCTCTACGCATGGGTGTTCGCGTCCTTCCTGCTGACCCAGACCGCCACCACGGTGGTGTTCGGCAAGCTCTCGGACCTCTACGGGCGCCGGCCGGTCCTGCTCTTCGGCATCGCGGTGTTCCTAGCGGGCTCCCTGCTGTGTGGGCTGGCGTGGTCGATGCCCTCGCTGATCCTGTTCCGCCTCGTGCAGGGCGTCGGCGCGGGGGCGATCCAGCCGGTGACCCTGACGGTCGTGGGCGACCTCTATTCGGCCCGCGAGCGCGGCCGGATCCAGGGCTTTCTCGCCAGCGTCTGGGGCATCTCCTCGGTGGCCGGACCGCTGGTCGGCGGCCTGATCATCGGCCATCTGAGCTGGCCGTGGATCTTCTGGATGAACCTGCCGATCGGCGTGATCGCGGCCGGCCTGTTCCTGCGCTTCCTCCACGAGGGCGTCGAGCGGCGCAGCCGCCGGATCGACGCGATCGGCGCGGCCCTGTTCACGGCGGCCATCGCCGCCCTGATGATCGCGCTGACCGAGGCGGGCGAGTCGGCCGAGGCGGCGCTGTGGCCGGCGCTGGCCTTCGTGGTGGCCGCGAGCCTGTTCGTGGTCCAGGAGCGGCGCGCCCCGGACCCGATGCTCGACATCCGCCTGTGGATGCAGCGCCCGATCGCCACGGCCAACACCGCGACGCTGCTCTCCGGCATGACGGTGATCGGGCTCACGGCCTTCCTGCCGATGTACGTCCAGGGCGTGCTCCGGCAATCGCCCCTGATCGCCGGCCTGACGCTGACCCTGATGGTGCTCGGCTGGCCGATCGGCGCCACCGCGGCGGCGCGCAGCTTCGTGCGGTTCGGCCTGCGTCCGATCCTGCTGGTGGGCGCGACGCTGCTGCCGACGGGCGCGGTCGCCTTCGTGTCCCTCGGGCCGGAGACCTCCCCCGTCTGGGCGGCCTGCGGCTCGGTGGTGATGGGGCTCGGCATGGGCTTCCTGTCCACCGCCGCCATCGTGATCATCCAGGACAGCGTCGCCTGGGCGCAACGCGGCGCGGCCACAGCGTCGAACATCTTCGCGCGCAACCTCGGCTCGACGCTCGGCGCCACGGTGCTGGGTGCCGTACTGAACTATCGGCTGGCGCATCCGTCGAGCGGTCCGGCCGTCGACTCCGACCAGCTCCGGCGCCTGCTCGACGATCCCGGCAGCCTCGGGGCCGCCGGCGACGCGATCCGCGACGGGTTGCAGCACGCGCTGCACGGGACGTTCTGGACGGTCTTCGCCGTGGCGGTGCTGACTCTGCTCTTCTCGCTGCTCGTGCCCCCGGTCGTGATCTCCGACCGGCCGCGTGAGCTGGCGGTGGAATAGGCCCTCGGCGCCTCGGAAACTTCGGGGAATGGAACGAGCGATGCTGCACGGCGCCGCCGGTCGCACCGGCCGGTCTCCGCGTCGGACCTTTGACTGTCCCGCCGGAGCCCCCTAGCGTCCCGACATGCCCCTCGTGCCGCCCCCGCGTCCCGCCGCCCCGCCCGCGGCGGACATCCCGCCGACCCGCGTGCTCACGGCCAATCAGCCCGAATGGTCGGTGGGCGAGCTTGCGGGCGCCCTGAAGCGCACCCTCGAGGATGCCTTCGGCCATGTGCGCCTGCGCGGCGAGATCTCGGGCTATCGCGGGCAGCACGGCTCGGGCCACGCCTACTTTTCCCTGAAGGACGGGCAGGCACGGATCGACGCCGTGGTCTGGAAGGGCGTGTTCGGACGCCTGCGCCAGCGTCCCCAGGAAGGACTGGAGGTCGTGGCCACCGGCCGCATCACGACCTTCGCGGGCAAATCCTCGTACCAGATCGTGGTCGAGAGCCTGGAGCCGGCCGGGCTCGGCGCCTGGATGGCCCTCTTGGAGGAGCGCAAGAAGCAGCTCGCCGCCGAGGGGCTGTTCGCCCCCGAGCACAAGCGGGCGATCCCCTACCTGCCGCGGGTCGTCGGCGTCGTCACGTCGCCCACCGGTGCGGTGATCCGCGACATCCTCCACCGGCTGGAGGACCGGTTCCCGCGTCCGGTCCTGGTCTGGCCGGTGCGGGTCCAGGGCGATGGTGCGGCCGAGGAGGTCGCGGCCGCGATCCGGGGCTTCAACGCCCTCCCGGCGGGCGGCCCGATCCCGCGTCCAGACGTGCTGATCGTCGCCCGTGGCGGCGGATCCATCGAGGATCTCTGGGCCTTCAACGAGGAATGCGTCGTCCGGGCCGCCTTCGAGAGCGCGATCCCGCTGATCTCGGCGGTCGGGCACGAGACCGACACCACGCTGATCGACTACGTGTCCGACCGACGGGCGCCGACCCCGACGGGGGCGGCCGAGATTGCGGTGCCGGTCCGCGCCGACCTGATTGCGACGGTCGCCGATCTCGCGAGCCGGGCCGTCGGTGCCGTCGGGCGCCGGATCGAGCGCGACCGTTCGGACCTGCGCGCCCTCGGCCGCGCCCTGCCCGGCGCCGACGCTCTGCTGGCGGCCAAGCGCCAGCGGCTCGACCTCGCCGAGGCGCGCCTTGCCCCTGCCCTGGCAGCGGGGGCGAGCCGCCACCGCGCCCGGCTCCAGCTCCTCCTCGACCGGATGGCCCGGCGCTCCCCCGACGTCGCCCTCGCCAACGCCCATGCGCGGCTGGCGCGGATTGACCAGCGGCCGCTCCAGGCACTGCGCAACGACGTCCAGCGCAAGGGTGAGGCCCTAATCCAGCTCGGCCGCCGCCTCGTCGTGGCCCGGGAGGCAAGCCTGGAACGGGCGCGGGCGCTGCAGGCGCGCCGTGCCGACCGGCTGCTCGCCCTCTCGGACCGGCTCGCTCAGGCGGGTGCACGCAGCGTCGAGCGGCGGCGCGATCGTCTGGACGGGCTCGCGGGCCTGCTCGGCTCGCTCAGCTATCGCGCGGTGCTGGAGCGCGGCTACGTGCTGGTGCGCGATGCCACCGGGCTGCCGGTCCGCCGCGCCGCAGATGCGGCGGCCGCCCTTCGTCTCACTCTGCAATTCGCCGACGGCACCGTGTCGGCCGTGCCCGATGGGACGTCCGATCCGTCCCTGTCGGCGAAACCCGGGCGGCGTGGTGGGGGGGCATCGGCCACGACACCCGGCAAGCGCGCCGGCAGTGCCGCGCCGGCGCGACAGCGGTCGCTGTTCGATGCCTGAGGGCGGCTCCCGTCGCGCAGCACGAGCGCGCCGCCGCCGTCGTCTCGGGCGGGGCGCGGCGAGCCGGCTGCGCTGAGCCGGTCGGCCGCGTGCCGACCCGGGTCCTTGCGCCGAGCCCGCACGAGCGGTTCGGATGGGTTCGGCCACGCGTCCCGGGAAAGCGGTCCGCCGCGACGGTTCACTGTGCCTCGAGCGCGACGCGGTAATGATAGCGGTACACTTCCCGCGCGAAGCCGAGGCTGCGGTAGAGCGCGCGCGCCGGTGCATTCGCCGCGACGACCTGCAGGCAGGCCGCACGGGCGCCCTGCCTCCGGCCCCAGCGCAGCAGCGCGCCCACGGCGCGGCGCGCATGGCCGCGGCCGCGCAACGCCTCGCGCGTCGCAACGGACTCGATCACCAGCAGGTCGCGGTCCAGCACCCCGAAAGCGATCGCGCCGATGCCGCCCTCCGCCTGCGCCGCCGCGAAGACCGTCGGCAGGACCAGGGCGGCGACCGTGTCGCGGAACACCCGGGCGGCCGCGCCGTCGGCGCGATTCACCGCGTCGCGGAGCGCCAGCCAGTCGGCACCCGGCGCCGCCGCGACCGTCACGGTGGGATCGGCCTCCGGCGACAGATCGTCGAGAACGCGAAACAGGGTGCAAGTCTCGTCCACGACGGCGAAGTCGAGGCCCTTCAGCAGGGGCTCCATCTGCGGCGCGATCGCCGGCACCCGGAAGATCGCGCGCTGCCCGAGGCGAGCGTAGAGCGCCCGCGCAGCCTCGATTGCCGGTTCGGGCGCACCGCTGCCGCGCATCGGGGTCATGGAATTCTGACGCTTTGAGGAGCCGCCCGCCGCGCGCAGCAAGTAGCCGTGGACCAGGAGCGCACGCGGACTTGGCCATGCGTTGAGGCAGGCTTCCTCGATGCGCCAAGCCTGTTCGCGATCCGACATCATGCGATCCTCCGGACCGCCTGATCGCACGCCACCCGACTTGGTCCAATCAAAGGGCCAATCACCGGGCCACGGTTCCGGCCATGCGGCGTCGCGTACGCTTGAAGCCCCCGGGCGCCGCGCGATGTCCCCGCGATGTCCGAACCTGATGTCCTGTTCTGCCTGCACTTCCTGGGCGGCAGTGCCCGTAGCTGGGATCGTCTCGCGCGCGACCTCGACGGGACGCCGACCTGCGTGCCTGTCGACCTGCCCGGCTTCGGCGACGCCGCGAGCCTGTCGGGGTATTCCGTCGTCGCGATGGCCGATCACGTGGCCGCCGCGATCCGCGCGCGGGCACCGGCACGCTTCGCGATCGCCGGCCACAGCATGGGCGCCAAGGTGGCGCTGGTCCTGGCGCGGCGGTCCGAGAACGGCGAGCCGGGACTGACCGGCCTCACCGATCTCATCCTGATCTCCGGGTCGCCGCCGAGCCCGGAGCCGATCCCGGAGGAGCGGCGCACCCAGATGCTCGCCTGGATCGACGCGGATCCCGAGACCCGGAGCCGGGAGGCTCAGGCTTTCGTGCGCGCGAATGCCGGGACGCGGCTGGACCCGGAGATCGAGGACCGGGCGGTGGCCGACGTTCTGCGCGCCGCACCTGCGGCCTGGACGGCGTGGCTCGAATCCGGCGCCCGGGAGGATTGGTGCGGCCGCGTCGGAATCCTGCGGACCCCGGCCCTGATCCTGGCGGGCTCGATGGATGCCGATCTCGGGGCGGATGCGCAGCAGGCCCTGATGGCGCCGCACTTGGCGCATCACCGGCTGCTGATGGTCGACGGCGTCGGTCATCTGCTGCCGCTGGAACAGCCCCTGACCTTGGCCGACCGGCTGCGTACGCATCTGGGCGACCGTCCCGGCCATCCCGTCGCGGCGTCTACCGCGGTCCCCGAACCCTATGCGACCTTGATCGCTTCCGAGCGCGTCAACGGCCGCCTGCGCGCTGCGCTCGCCGAGCGCGCAGAGCCGGACGATCCGGGCTACCAGCCGAAGGCCCTCGATCCGGTGGAACTCGCGATCCTGCGCGCCGCCCTCGGCCGGGTGATGTCGGTGCCGCAACCGGACCTGGCCGCGCGCCTCGACCGGCGGCTGGCCTCAGGCGCGGGCGACGGATGGCGCTTCTCTGCCCTGCCGGCCGATCCGGAGGCTTATCGCGCCGGCCTGCGCACCCTGGATGCCGCGGCCCGGGCGGCGCAGGGCCGCCCTTTCGTGAGCCTCGATGCCGCGAATCAGGACGCCCTGTTGACGCTCTGTCAGCGCGCACAGCTGACCGTTCCGGACGCGCTCGGCGGCCGGCTCGACGCCGTCCGGATGCGGTACTGGTTCGAGGACCTTCGCGCGGATGCGGTGCGGCTCTGGCTCGGCCATCCGGCGGCTCTGGCGCGGATCGGTTTTTCCGGCATCGGCGCCGGCGGCGATCGACCGGGGGAGATCGCCGACGGGCTGCCGGGCTTCCACGCGGTCGGTCTCGACGACCCCGAGCCGTGGGAGCCCGGGGCGCAGCGGATGGAGTTCGGACGATGAACCTCGGGGGGATGCGGACCTACCGCGCCGAGGACGCCGTCGACGCGATCGTGGTGGGAACCGGCGCGGGCGGGGCGCCGCTTCTGGCGCGCCTCGCCGCCGCAGGTCTTAGGGTCGTGGCCCTGGAGGCGGGTCCGAATTTCACGCCGGAGCGCTTTGCCTTCGACGAGACGCTGGCCGACGAGATCTACTGGACCGAGGAGCGCCTGAGCGGCGGCGCGACGCCGGAGGCCTTCGGGGCGAACAACAGTGGGACCGGCGTCGGCGGCTCGACGCTGCACTGGGGCGCCTTCGTGCCAAGGGCGGATGCCCGGGACCTCCGACTCCGCACGGAGACCGGCGAAGGCGCGGACTGGCCGCTGACCTATGCGGACCTTCTCCCGTTCTACGAGCGGGTGGAGCGGTTCCTCGGTGTCTCGGGGGCGCAGAGCTATCCGTGGGATTCCGGCCGGCGCTATCCCCTCCCCCCGGTCCCGCGGAATGGCCCGGCGCAAATCATGGCGCGGGCCTGCGAGGCGCGCGGGATCCGGTGGGCGGATGCGCCCGCCGCCGTGGTCTCGCGGGACTTCCAGTCCGAGGACGGACCCGGCCGCAACGCCTGTATCAATTGCGGCTTCTGCCACCAGGGCTGCCGCACGGGCGCCAAGGCCAGCATGGACGTGACCTACCTGCCCTACGCGGTGGCCCGCGGCGCCGAGATCCGGGCCGAGGCCTTCGTGCACAGCCTGGAGCGGGGACCGGACGGTCGGGTCACCGGCGTGGTCTATCGCCAGGACGGCGAGGACCGGCGGCAGCGCTGTGGCGCGGTCTTCCTGTGTGCCGGGGCGGTCGAGACGCCGCGGCTTCTGCTCCATCTCGGGCTCGCCAATTCGAGCGGCCAGATCGGGCGGAACTACATGGGCCACGTGGCGACCCAGGTCTGGGGCACCTTCGACCATGAGGTCCGGATGAATCGGGGCTATCCGTCATCGCTCATCACAGAGGATTTCATCCGCGCCGGAGCCGATTTCGCGGGCGGCTACCTCATCCAGAGCCTCGGCGTGGTGCCGGTGACCTTCGGCAATGCGGTGGCACGGGGGCGCGGGCTGTGGGGTCAGCCGCTCCTCGACTACCTCGACCACTACAACCACCTCGCCGGCATCGGCATCAACGGCGAGACCCTGCCCTGCGACGCCAACGTGCTGACGCTCTCCGATGAGACCGACGCACGCGGGATGCGCAAGGCGCGGATCGACTTCGGCTACAGCACCAACGAGGACCGCCTCAACGTCCATGCCACGCAGGTGATGCGCGGCCTGTGGGAAGAGGCCGGCGCGGAGGACATCTGGGTGCTGGAGCGGGTCGCCCACACCCTCGGGACCTGCCGGATGGGCCGCGACGGCGCGAGCGCCGTTGTCGATCCGCATGGCCGCAGCTTCGACATCGACAACCTGTGGATCTGCGACGGCTCGACCTTTCCGAGTTCCCTGGCCGCGAACCCGGCGCTGACCATCATGGCGCTCAGCCTGCGCAGCGCGGAGGCTTTCCTCACGACCGGAGCGTCCGGACGACGCTGATACGCGCGCCGAATCCGGTTCCGGTCGATCGCAGGCATCGCACTTGGCGCGAGCGCGCGCTCAGTCGGGCAGGCGCACCACGAGCGACAATAGGCAGCCCGGCCGCGCCGTATGGATGTTCACGAAGCGCGTGCGCGGATTCTCGAGGGCAGATCGCAGCGGATCCTCGACGTCCTCGCCCGCACAGACGTGGCCGAGGTCGTAGAGACACTGGTCGTCCAAATCGTAGGCTCGAACCGATACGAGCGGGTTTGCCCGCACGATGGGGGCAATCTCGTCGACGGTCTCCCTGCGCGGGCAGTCTCCGGCATGCAGGAAAATCGGGCTCGGTGTCCAGTAGATGCCGAGGGGCCGGGGCAGATCGTAGGATCCCAGCAGCATGGCCTCTCCGGGCCGCGCCAGCTGCAGACAATGCCGGCAGGGAAAGCGGCCGCCTCCCGTGGCCACGACCTCTCGGACCGCGTTGCCGCGGTCGTCCAGTCTCGTGCGACGAAAATGGTCGGCCGTCCTGCTCGGGACCGCAACACAGAGAAAGCGGGTCATTCGGGCACCTCCTGACGGTGCCGTAAGCCCCGTCCCGAAGCGTCGCATCCCGGTTCTTGCCCTCCAATCCCGAGGGCCGTGCTCGGTCGGCGCGGCGGGCGGGCCGCGCGTCGGGAGCCCAGGCGGCGGCGTTGCGCAGGGAAGCCGCTACCCCGCTGCGGCGCGCAGCGTCGCGAGCCCCTGCCGCTGCCGGCCCGCCTCGTCGAAATTCGACGGCTCCAGCCACGCGTCGAACCCGGCCCGGACCTCCGGCCACTCGGCATCGGTGATCGAGAACCACGCAGTGTCGCGGGAGCGGCCCTTCACCACGACGGCGTTCCGGAAGATGCCTTCGAAGGTGAATCCCAGGCGCAAGGCCGCCGCGCGGGACGGGGCGTTGAGGCTGTCGCACTTCCACTCGTAGCGCCGGTATCCGAGGTCGAACGCCCGGGCCATCATCAGCGCCATCGCCTCCGTGGCGGCCGGCGTCCGCTGGAGCCGCGGCCCGAAATGGAGGTGGCCGACCTCGATGACGCCATTTGACGGATCGATCCGGAGATACGAGGCGATCCCGAGCGGGTTGCCGCTGTCCGGGTCCAGGATGGCGTGGAACAGCGGATCCCGGCTCGCCTGCTGGCCTTCCAGCCGTGCCCGATAGGCCTCCGCACCCTCCGGCATCTCGTCGCCGAGATAGGTCCAACCGCGTGCGTCGGGTGCGGCTGCGTAGGTGGCGTACAGGGACGCCGCGTGGGCCTCGGCCTCGAGGGGCACGAGCCGGCAGTAGCGTCCTTCCATGGGCGTGCGCGGCGGGTGCGGGCGCGGGCTCCATTCCGGCAGGGTCGGGCCGATGGGCTGGCCGTAGGCGTTGAGCCGCGTGCTCACAGGCCGCTCCTCTCGGCGACCAGCCCGGCGAGGTCCGCCTCGCCCGCGGCGTGCAGCCCCGCGATGACCCCGTGGCGGTCGGCCTCGGGCCTGTTCTGGCTCATCTTCCACTTCCCCTCGATCCGCGTGATCGGAACCTCGATGCCGATGATCGCCCGGGCCTGCGCAGCCACGAACGGCTCCGGCGCATCTGCGACCGCCCAGGGCTCGGCCCGGGGCGCCTCGCGCAGGGCGGTGAGGTCGGCGATCTGGCGCCGGAGCCAGTCCGCATCCTCGATCATCCGCGGCCGGCCCCAGGCATGGACGGTGGCGTAGTTCCAGGTGGGCACCACCCGCCCGTGCTCGCGCTTGCTCGCGTACCAGCCCGGGGTGACGTAGCCCTGCGGTCCCTGGAACACGATGAGGCATTCCTCTGCCGCGGCAAGGTCCCGGCCCTGCGGATTCGCACGGGCCAGGTGCGCGCGCAGCACGCCGTGGGGGCCGGCATCGTCCAGCAGGAACGGGATGGGGTTGGCCGTCAGGCCGCCCGCGCCGCCGGTGACCAGCAGGCCGAGGGGGTAGGCACGGATCAGYGCGTGCTGTGCGGCGCGGGAATCATCCCGGAAGTGCGGCGGCTGGTACATGGCTCCGTCCTGCGGCGGTCTTGCTGCCCCTGCTTGACCGTGCAGCGGTCCAGATGAAAGGTCCAATTTCGAAAGTTCGACTGGACCGGTTGGCCGATGGCCCGGAACCCGCTGCCCCTGCCGCTGACCCTCGATCCCGCGGCCGCGGCGCCGCTCCACGTGCAGCTCCGGGAGGGCCTGCGCGCGGCGATCCTCGATCGCCGCCTGCCGCGTGGGGTCCGGCTTCCGGCCTCGCGGGTCCTGGCGGCGGATCTCGGCTGCGCGCGCGGGACCGTCGTCCTGGCCCTGGAGCAGCTGACCGCCGAGGGCTACCTCACCGCGCGACCGGGCTCCGCGACGCGCGTCGCCGCGACCCTGCCCGACGACACGCTCCCCGCACCGGGTCCGATGCGGCGATCGGGGGCCGAACCGGCCCCGAACCTCTCGCGCCGCGGAACCCGCCTCGTCTCCGCTCCAGCGCGGCGGTACATGGCCGGGCTCGGCGTTCCCGACGCGTTCGCCCTTGGCCGGCCGGCACAAGACGCCTTCCCGTTCGACGTCTGGGGCCGCCTGCTCCAGGCCGAGTGGCGTCACGGCCCGGCCGAGCGACCGGACCCGCGCGGCTCGCCGGCTCTGCGCCGCGCCATCGCCGCCTATCTGGCGCAGGCGCGGGGTGTCACCTGCGAGGCCGATGACGTCATCGTCACGGCGGGTATCCGCCAGAGCCTGCGCCTGCTCGCCGAGCTGTTGCTCGATCCCGGGGAGGCCGCCCTCGTCGAGGAGCCCGGCTTCCCCGGCATCGCGCAGGCTCTGGCCAGTGCCGGCCTGCGTCCGATACCCGTGCCCGTCGGTCCCGGCGGCCTGTCGGTCTCCCCGGACGCCGCTCCCGCGGTCGGGGCACGGCTGGCGGTGGTGACGCCGGCCCATCATTATCCGCTCGGGCACGCCATGAGCTTGGAGAACCGCCTCGACCTTCTGGCTTGGGCTGAGGCGGTCTCGGGTTGGATCGTCGAGGACGATTACGACGGCGCCTACCGGTACGCCGGGCGTCCGCTGGCGCCGTTGCGCACCCTCGATCGCGGCGGCCGTGTGATCTACGTCGGCAGCTTCTCCAAGCTCCTGCTCCCCGCCCTGGGCCTGAGCTACCTGGTGCTGCCGCGGGGTCTCGTCGCGCCGGTCAACCAGGCCCTGGCCGAGACGGGGCCAGCCCCGCCCGGTATCGGGCAGTGGGCGCTGGCACGGTTCATCGAGGACGGGCACCTCGCCGGACATCTCCGCCGGACCCGTCGCCTGTATGCGCTGCGTCAGGAGGCACTTTTGGAGTGCGCGCGCCGTCACGCCGCGGATGTGGCCGCGATCGCTCCGATGGAGGGCGGGATGCACGTCATCGCCCGCCCCGGGCCGGCCTGGACTGCTTCCCTCACCGACGTCGCCGCCGCGGCCGCCCTGGAGCAGGCGGGGATCTCCTCGGTCGCGCTCTCGGCCTATCACGTCGGAGCGGCGGAGCCCGGCCTGCTGCTCGGCTACGCGGCGGTTCCAGAGCGTGCGGTCGATCCGGCCGTCCGGCGCTTGGCGGAGACCCTGCGCGCCGCCCCGTTCACTCCGGCCACGGCGTCAGCGTGACCACGGCCCGCGCCTGCGCGGCCCGCACGTCCAGGCTGCGCAGGGCTTTCAGCCGGACTGTCGCGCCGCGGCCCGGCGCGACGCGCATCACCCGTTCCCCGTCGATACGCAGGCTGAACGCGGCGTCTCCGGTGACCCGAAGCCGCGTCGCGCCCCGAAAGGATGCGAGCGCCACCGGGGTCCAGCCGGATTGGACCGTGATCCGGACCGGACCGTGCAGGTGCGCCCGCCTGCCCATGGCGAGCCATGCGAGCGCGCCGACGGTCATGAACGCGAGCACGACCCGGCGTGGCCGCGGGCGGCGGCGGGGCCGCCGCGCAGGAACTGCAGCGGGCTGCGGTGGACTCGCCGGACGTGCCGGGATCGGCGGGGCTTGCGGGTCGGCCGCCGCGCTCACCGGGCGGTCCGGGGTCGGTGACGAGACCGGGTGGACGCTGGCCACGGGCGTGGACGCGTCATCCGGACAGGAGCGCTGCGGCGCTCCGCAGAAGGGGCAGAAGCGGACCGCGACGTAGTGAGCGCGCCCGCAGGCGCAGCAATGGCGGTCCGGCGCGAGAAGGGCTGCGGTCACGGCGCGGGTGCGATCAGTGTACGACGGCGCCCGTGTCCATGAACCGGGTCAGGCGCTCGATCAGCGGCGCGACCATCACCCGGTCGAGCTGCGGCAGCAATCCGCGGCGCGCATGCGCGACATTGGCTTCAGCCTGCTCCCGAGCGAGGCGATGCCAGCGCGTCCGGTCGCTCCGGCATGTCGACCACGCCCGCTCGATCGACCGGAACACGAGCGGCAGGCGCTCCGCGGGGTCGGCGACGAGATCGTAATGATGGTCGATCAGGCCGCCGAAGGTCTGGAAGCCGAGTTCGGACAGCCGCGCGACGGCGCGCGGCGCACCCACCATCACGAAGGGCAGCCCCGTCGCGGCCGCCTTCAGGGACTTCTCGGTGATGCGCTCGACGCCCAGCTCGAAGAAGTCGGTCTCCGAGATGACGGTCAGGTCGCAATCCGCATAGGCCTGGGTGTCGAGGGTCATGACCATGTCGGTGCCCTGATCGGCATCGATCCGCTGCGCCCGGCGCGGGATCCAGCGGTCGATATCGGCGAGCAGCGGTCCGAAGGCCGCCGCGATCTCCGGCGGCGCGTGGAAGACGTTGATGCCCCCTGCCTTCGGGTTGTCGTCGCCGATGCCGTGGAACGAGATCAGCCCGTCCCGCTCCATGCCGTTGAGCTGGAACCAACGGTACAGCAGGACCCGGTGCCAGCGCAGCGCCGCGTTCTGGCAGAGGAAGCGGGCCGGTCCCGAAGGGCGGGCCAGGGGCGTGTAGCCGATCCGGTCGAGGGCATGTTGCGGGAAGAGACGCGGTCCCGCTTCGGCGTCGAGCCAGAGGGCGACCTGGAGCGGGAAGAACTCGAAGGTCCAGAATCGCAGGCCGTCGCCGTAGAGCCGCTCGTAGTCCAGACGCAGCAGCCGGTTCTGCGTGACCAGGACGACCCGGTCCCGCGGGATGCCGAGCGCCGCGAGGTTGCGGTGCAGCGCCTCGAAGGTCGGCGGGTGGAGGCCCGGACCCTCGTTGGAGAGATCCAGGAGCAGCGCGGCGCGTCCGTCGCGAAGGTTCTCGACATCCCCGGGTTCGAGCAGGTCGAGACGCCCGTTCGCCTCTGGGAAGCCCAGGCGGACGAAGTCGAGGACGGGCAGGCACAGCACATGATTCGCCACGCCCGGATGGGCGGTGACGGTGATCTGCTTGCCCATCCAGCCGAGCGCAGCCGGCAGGAAGTGCCCGGCCTCGCCCCGGGGGACGAGCAGGATCTCGGAAGTGGATTGGCTCATCGTGACGCCCGAGCGGCCGGTCCGCGCGAAGCCGGATAAAGGCTCCGCGCGGCGGCGTCGAGATCAGGCCGGGACCGGTTCGGCCGCGCGCACCGGGGTCGGGCCGGCCCGATAGGCAGCGGAGGCCTCCTTGGTCCGCCAGCAGGCGACGCGGTGGCCGGGCGCGATCTCGGCGACCGGCGGCATCTCGCGGCGGCAGCGCTCCTCGGCCAGGAAGCAACGCGGGGCGAAGGGACAGCCCGGCGGGCGGTTGGCGAGGTCGGGCGGGCTGCCGGGGATGGTCTGGAGACGGGAGCCCTTGGCCAAGGCCCCCTCCGCCCGGCTGCGCAACAGGCCGATCGTGTAGGGGTGGTGCGGGTTCAACACCACCTGGTGCGCGGTGCCGGTCTCGACGATCTTGCCCGCGTACATCACGGCGATCCGGTCGGCGACCTCCACGGCGGCGCCGAGATCGTGCGTCACGATGACGATCGATAGGCCGAGGTCCCGCTGCAGCTCGCGCAGGAGCAGCAGGACCTGGATCTGCACCGTGGCGTCGAGCGCCGTGGTCGGCTCGTCGGCGAGCAGCACCTGCGGCCGGCAGGCCAGCGCCAGCGCGATCATGGCCCGCTGGCGCATGCCGCCGGACATCTCGTGCGGGTAGTTGTCGAGCCGCCGCTCCGGGCTCGGGATCCGCACGCGCTCGAACAGGGCCAGCGCCCTCTTGCGGGCCTCGTCCTTGGAGATCTTCTCGTGACGGTGGATCGCCTCGGTGATCTGCTGGCCGACCGTGTAGACCGGATCGAAGGCGAGGAGCGGCTCCTGGAAGATCATCGAGACGTCGCCGCCGCGGAAATCGGCGAGCTGGCGCTTGGTCAGCGCCTGCACGTCCTTGCCGGCCGCGAGGATCCGGCCCTCGATCCGGCTGCGGCCCTCGGGGAACAGGCGCAGGATCGCACGGAGCGTCACGCTCTTGCCCGAGCCGGATTCGCCGATGAGGGCCATCGCCTGCCCGCGCTCCAGGGTCAGGTCGACGCCGTCGACGACCTGCACCTTGCCGAAGGCGACCCGCAGGTCCTTGAGCGCGACGGCGGGCTCTGAAGGAGGCATCGGCGCGCTCATGCCGCGAGCGCCTCTGCCGGCGCCGCGGAATGGCCGGAGCCGGGCTGCCGGGCGAGGCAGGCGACCCGGTGGAGCGGCTGGATCGCGTCGAGCGGCGGCTCCTTCTGGCCGCAGATCCCTTCGGCGATGGCGCAGCGCGGGTGGAAGCGGCAGCCCGGCGGCGGGTCGATCGGGTTCGGCGGGTCGCCCTGCAACAGCGCGGTCTGCGTGCGGTTGTCGGGGTCGAGGGACGGCATCGCGGCGAGCAGCGCCTCGGTGTAGGGGTGGCCCGGCGCGTCGAGCACCGTGTCGGAGGGGCCGATCTCCGAGACCCGGCCGAGATACATCACCATCACGCGGTCGGAGATGAAGCGCACGACGTTCAGGTCGTGGCTGATGAAGATGTAGGTCAGGCCGAACTCGGCCTTGAGGTCGAGGAGGAGGTTCAGCACCTGCGCCTCCACCGACTTGTCCAGCGCCGAGACCGCCTCGTCGAGGAGCACCAGCCGGGGCTCGAGGGCGAGGGAGCGGGCGATGTTGACCCGCTGGCGCTGGCCGCCGGAGATCTCGTGCGGGTAGCGGCCGGCGAAACGCTTCGGCTCCAGGCCGACCCGAGCGAGCAGCGCCCGGGCGCGCTCCACCGCCTCCCGGCCGGGGACGCCGTTCACCTTCGGGCCGAAGGCGATCGACTGTTCGACGGTCATGCGCGGGTTCAGGGACGCGTAGCTGTCCTGGAACACCATCTGGACCTCGCGGCGGTAGGACCGCCAGGGCATGGCGCGCTCGCCGACCGCCTGGCCGTCGTAGAGCATCGTGCCCGCATCGCGCTCGATCAGGCCCATCAGCAGCTTGGCGGTCGTGGACTTGCCGCAGCCGGATTCGCCGACGATGCCCAACGTCTCGCCCTTGAGGACGTCGAAGTCGACGCCGTCGACGGCGCGCACGACCTGCTTCTTGCCTCCGGCCTTGCGGACCGGGAAGTGCTTGATCAGCCCCGAGACCGACAGGAGCGGTTGGGCGGGTCCGCCGCGGTCGTGGACGAACGGGTCGGGGGCGTCCGGGATGACGCTCACTGGCGAATCTCCATGGCAGCGCGCAGGCCGTCCGAGAACAGGTTGAAGGCGATCGAGACGATGAAGATGCACACCCCCGGAAGCGCCGCGACCACCGGGTTCACGTAGATCGCGGTGCGCAGGGTGTTGAGCATCAGGCCCCATTCCGGCTCCGGCGGCCGGACCCCGAGGCCGAGGAACGAGAGGCCCGAGGCCAGGATCATCGACACCGAGATCAGGCTCGTCGAATAGACGAAGATCGGGCCGACGACGTTTCCCAGGACCTGCACCCGCATGATCGTCAGGGCCGAGGCCCCCGACAGCTTGGCGGCGTCGATGTAGTCGCGGCGGCGGATGCCGGTGGTGACGCTCTCGGCGACCCGGGCGATCTGGGGCACGAACACGCAGGTGAGCGAGACGATCGAGTTGAAGATGCCGGCGCCGAGCGCACCGGACAGCGCGATCGCCAGCAGGACCGACGGAAAGGCGAAGAACACGTCGATGGTGCGCATCAGGATCGTGTTGGTCCAGCCGCCGACATAGCCGGCCAGGATCCCGATCCCGGAGCCGATCACGAACGCGATCAGCACCGGTGTGACGCCGATGAACAGCGACAGCCGCGAGCCCAGCATCAGCCGGCTGATCATGTCCCGCCCGAGTTCGTCCGAGCCGAGCCAGTAGGTGGCGTCGCCGACATGCTTCAAGCGCTTCAGCATGGAGCCCTTGTACGGGTCCATCGGGGTGATCCAGGGCGCCAAAACCGCGATGATCACGACCACGAGGATCACGGCGCCGGCGGCCATGGCCACGGGGTCGCGCATCAGCCGATGGCCGACATGCCCCCAGAAGCCGCGCGACGGCGCGAACGCGGCCTTGGGACCGTGCGCGACGTCTTCGGCGGCGAGCACGCCGCCGTCGACGGCCAAGGAGGCGGCGGTGACGGGAGCGGTCATCATCGGGCTCCGGCTCAGGCGCGCTCGATGCGCGGGTCGAGGGCGGTCTGCATCACGTCCACCAGCAGGTTGAGGACCACGAAGAACATCGCCAGCACGAGGATCGAGCCCTGCAGCAGGGGCAGGTCGCGCTGGAAGATCGCGGCGTTGAGGAGGAAGCCGGTGCCCGGCCACGCGAACACGGTCTCGACCAGGATCGAGCCGCCCAGCAGGTAGCCGAGCTGGAGGCCCATGATGGCGAGCGCCGTCGGAGCGGCGTTGCGGACGACGTGCTTGAACACGCCGCGCTCGTCCATGCCCTTGGCGCGCAGGGCCTCGACGAAGTCCTGGGAGAGGATGTCGGCGACCAGGGCGCGCACCGTGCGGGCGATGATCCCCATGGGGATGACCGACATCGTCACCGCCGGCAGGATCAGGTAGCGCAGGTGGTCGAAATCGGGCCGCCAGTTGCCGGAGCCGTCTGGGCCGGCACCGGTGGGCGGCAGCCAGCCCAGCGTCGCCGAGAACACGATCACCAGGACCATGCCGAGCCAGTAATGCGGCACGCTCACGCCGAAGACCGAGAGTGCGGAGGCCGCCCGGTCGGCGAGCGAGTTGCGGTGATAGCCCGCCACGAAGCCGAACAGCGTCCCGAAGGTGAAGCCGATCACGGTCGCCACGGAGGCGAGGATCAGCGAGTTCACCACGGCGCGGCTGACCTCGCCGAGCACCGGCCGGCCGGTCGCGATGGAGATGCCGAGATCGCCGTGCAGCACGTGCCAGAGCCAGATCAGGTACTGGACCGGCAGCGGCTTATCGAACCCGTAGGCGGCCCGCATCTCGTCGATGGTGGCCTGGGTGGCGTCGGCGGGCAGCACCGCGCTGAGCGGATCGCCCGGGGCCAGGTGGACGAGAAGGAAGCAGACCACGCTGACCCCGAACGCCACGGGGGTCACGTAGATGAGTCGTTTGAGGATGTAGAGCAACATCGAAGGCCCCGTCGTCGTGTGCAGCCTCGGGTCTTCCCGCCCCCCTGTCGGGAGGCGGCAGGGGTGGGGGTGGTTCAGGAGGCACCGTCACGCCTCTGATCCCAGGCCACCACCGCCTCCGGCTCCTCCCCACAAGGGGGGAGGAGAAAGACAATCAGTCCCGCTACTTCGCTGCTGTCGCAAGTGTGATTTTCGAAAAGTCTTGGAACCAGTTCTGCGCCTGGACGAAGCCTTTCACCTTCGGACTCATCGCCCGCGGGTTCACGTCGTGCGTGATCATGATGAACAATGCGTCATCCACGTACTTCTCGTGGATCTTCTCCAGAACCTTCGTCTGCTCGGCCTTGTCGAAGGTGTTTCGGACCTGATCGAACAGCTTGTCCATCGCCGGATTGCAGTAATAGCCCCAGTTGGTGCCGTTTGGCGGTGCCAGATTGCACTGGAGGTGCCGGATCAGGCCGGTGAACGGGTCCTGGATGAAGTACGAGTAGTTGATCGCCGAGACCCCGCGGGAGATGTCCGCCTTGGCGCCCGCCCGCCAGATGTTGATCAGCGTGTTCCACTCGACCACTTCGTAATCGACTTGGATGCCCACGTCGGCGAGGCTCTGCTGGACGAACTCGTTCATCGGCAGCGGCTGCATCTGGCCCGAGCCCGAGGCCGAGATCGCGACCTTCAGCTTGAGGGGCTTCGCCGGGCTGTATCCCACCTCGGCCAGCAGCTTCTTGGCCGCCTCAGGGTCGTATTTCAGGTCGAAGTTCGGGTGGCCGAACCACTGGTGGCCGGGCGGCATGAAGCCCTTGGCGGGGATCGCGAGGCCGCCGAGCAGCTCCTTCAGGCCCTCGCGGTCGATGGCGAGGTTCGCCGCCTTGCGCACGCGGATGTCGTTCCAGGGCGAGCCCTCCACCCGCGATAGATGCCAGGTCCAGTTGTGCGGATAGGCGTTGGTGACGACGGTGAAGCCGGCGCTCTTGAGCGAGGCCACGGAATCGGGTGCGGGCGCCTCGATCCAGTCCACTTGCCCGGAGCGGAGCGCTGCGGTCCGGGCATTGGCCTCGGGCAGCGGGATGAGCACCAGCTTGTCGAGCTTCGGGACCCGGTTCGTGTCCCAGTATTCCTTGAACGGCACCATCTCGGCGCGCTCGCGCGGGGCGAACAGCGTCAGCTTCCAAGGGCCGGTGCCGGAGGGCTGCTTGGCGAAGGCATCCCAGGACTTGCCGAGCTTCTCCCACTGGGCCGGCGACGACATCATGATCCAGGCGATCTGGTAGGGCAGCGTCGCGTCCGGTGCCTTGGTGGTGATCTCCACCGTGAGCGGGTCGACGGCCCGGTAGGTCGCCACCGCGGGGATGCGGGTCTTTCCTTGGGCGGACTGGCGCGGATCGTATTGCGGCGCGTCGGCCTTCAGGAGCTTGTCGAGGTTCCAGACCACCGCATCGGCGGTGAAGTCGGAGCCGTCATGGAATTTCACCCCCGGCCGTAGCTTGAAGGTCCACTTGGTCTTGTCGCTCGGATCGACGGTCCAACTGGTGGCCAGCCCCGGCACGAGATCGGAGGCCAGTTCCGCGCTCGACAGGTCCCAATTGATCAGACCATCGTAGACCGTGTAGCCGAGGAACCGCATGCCCTCGCCGCCATTGTCGGTCTGGCCGGTGGTCAGCGGGATGTCGGAGGCGGTCATGCCGATCCGCAGCGTCCCCTGCGCGAGGGCGGCGGTGCTCGCGGAGAGCGCCAGGGCGCCGGCCAGGACCGCACGGGTGCCGAATTCTTTGAGGCGGAACAACATCTTGCGTCGAGTACTCGCGTTGGTCCGGGCCTATGCGGTCCGGAATACGCTCGATCGTATGCAAGCCCCCGGCCAGTCGCCCCGCCTCGTGCGCACGGGCTCCCGCCGATGCCTATTCCGCGTCGATCAAACTCACATGGGCGGCGGCGACGCGCCAGCCCTCCGCGAAGCGCACCCAGGTCTGGCTCTGCCGCCCGATCTTCCCGGGCGCATTCGCGCGGTCGAACAGCGTCATGGCGGTGGCGAAGTCGCGCCCGTAGGTTGTGATCTGCGTCCGGGCAAGAGTGCGCTCCAGTCCGACCGGAGAACGCGCCCGGCGGAAGGCGCGGATCGCATCCATGCCATAGAGGTTCTCGCCGATGCCGTACCGGATGGTCAGCGGGTCGTCCCGGAACAGGGCCTCCAGAGTCGGCACGTCATTGGTGGTCAGCGCCGTTTCGTAGGCCCGGAACGCGGCCTCGACCTCGGCTTTGGCGGCGGGATCGTCGATGATCATCAGGCAAGCTCCGCGATGGGCGCCGCGCTGACGCCGTTGCGTTCGAGGTGACGCGCCACGCGCAGGGCGAGGTCCTCGCGCCAGGGGGCCGCGATCACTTGGACACCCAGCGGCAAGCCGGCGTCCAGCCAGATGGGCGCCGCCACGACCGGCAGGCCGATGAAGGAGATCGGCTGCGTGAACACGCCGATATTGGCCCGCACCGGCAGCGTCACGCCGTCCAGCACGAAGTGGGTCTGGCCGCCCTTGGGAGCCCGGCATGGGGTCGCCGGAGCCAGGATGACGTCCACCTCGTCGAACAGGTCGAGCACCGCGGTGCGGTACCAGCGGCGGAAGCGCTGAGCCCGTTCGACCTGCGGCGCGGGGATCATCGCCCCGGCGATCAGCCGGTCCCGCACCGCCGGGTCGAAATCCTGCGGCCGGGCGCGCAGGCGGTCGAGGTGGAGCGTCGCGCCTTCCGCGGCGGTGATCAGGTAGGCGGCTGCGCGGGCGCGGTGCGCCTCGGGCAATTCGACGGCGCGACGTGCGCCCAGGGCCTCGGCGGCGCGCGCCACGGCGGCGAACGCGTCCGGATCACCGCCGCGGGCGAAGTAGCCGCCCGCCACCGCGATGCGCAGCCCGTCGATCCCGGCTTCCAGCCGTGGCAGGACGGGCTCCGCCGGACGGGATGTCGCCACCGGATCGTCCGGATCGGGTCCCTGCATCGCGTCGTAGGCAAGGGTGAGGTCGGTCACGCTCCGGGCCATCGGGCCGAGATGGTCGAGGCTGCCGACGAAGGGGAAGCTGCCCGCCCGTGTCAGCCGCCCGTAGGTGGGCTTGAGCCCGAAACAGCCGCAGAAGGCGGCGGGAACGCGGATCGAGCCGTTCGTATCGGATCCCAGGGTCAGCGGCACCAGCCCGGCGGCAAGGGCCGCTCCCGAGCCGCCGGACGAGCCGCCGGTCATGTGGTCGAGGGCATGTGGATTGTGCGCGTCGCCGTCGTGGACGTTCTCGCCGGTGAAGTCATAGGCGTACTCGCCCATGTTGAGGGACCCGATCAGGATCGCGCCCGCCGATTCCAGGCGCCGCACCAGGGCGCCGTCTCGCCCGGCCGGAGGCCGGTCCCGATTGATCTTCGATCCGGCGCGGGTCGGCAGGCCCGCGATGTCGACCAAGTTCTTCACCGCGAACGGCACGCCGGCCAGGGGCGCCGGCGCCGCCCCTGTGCGAAGGGCCGCATCCTGCGCGTCGGCCCGGTCGAGGGCACGTGTTGCCAGAACATCCGTGAAGGCACCGATCCGACCGTCCAGCCGCCCGATCCGGTCGAGCGCAGTCGCGACGACCTCTCGCGCGGTGGCACGGCCGCCGGCAATCGCCGTGGCGATCGCGGTGGCGGTCGAGAGATCCGGCGCGCTCACGCTTCGAACCTCGGTGCCGCGTCGATCTCATCGGCCAGGAGGAAAGACTCCACGAGTTCTGCCGCCGCTGCCAGAACGCGGAGGTTCGCGATGATCGGCCCGATCCACGCCGGCTCGAGCGTCAGCCCGAGGAACGCCGCCGCAGCCGGGGCGTAGATCTCGGGCTCGAATGGTGGTCGCGTCTCAGGCATCGCTGTCTCTCACCGGTTTTGGTTCCACCGAGGCCCAATCCTGGTAGCAGGCCTCATGCCGTGAATCCGACAGCGCGGATGGCGCTCGATCCCGGCGTCTGTATGTTTTTTGGGCATATTGTAGGACGACGTGGGTCCAGCCATGGCGGCACGGCGAATCTGCATACGATTCAGGCATTGGACTGCCCCTCGGTCGGCCATGTGCGATGTGACGGGGATTTTCGCGCGATGTCGTGCCCCGGGCGGCGCTCCCATGGTCCTGCGCATCAGTCCGGCTCTACCAATCCCCTCATCCTCAAGAGGGGCGCACCGACGGCGAACGGAGCCTCCTGCGGGTCTTGCGTGCCACGTGCGTGCTCCTTGTCGGCCGCCGGCACCGACTCCTCGATCTTCGGATTACAGGCGCAGGCCCTGACGCCCTGCCGGGGCATACGGGTTTCGCGCACCGCGATCGGACCGCCGCAATGCGGACGAGATCACGAGTGGCAATGTGAAATTCGCAGATCTGCCGTGTTGTTCACGAATGCTTTCCTGCGACTGCAAGTTGGGATGCCCTCAGGGAACAGGGACGGTCGATATGGTAGCGGCGTGCCTCGCGGTCCCTCAAGCCATTTCCGCTATCCTTGTCCTCACCTTGCGCGCGACCTATCTCAGGTCGGTAACGCTGTCCGGGACTGCTGAGGCACGGACGCCTCGGCCGACAAGCGCCCGGATGCGGTCGGCGGGTTGAGGTTTTTCCGCATCGCTGGACGAAACTTTTACAGAGATCCCGCGGATTGTCGCTTCGTCAGCCCCGCGCGCCAGTCTCCACGATTGCATCCGACGGAGCGCTCCGGTTAAGGGCTTTGCGTTTTTCGAGACAGTGGTCCGACCCGAGCGCTGGATGCCGGCCGAGCGCTCGGGTCGGACCATCGGTGAAACCGATGGATCGGTGCGGTTCCGAGGCCCGGGGACGGCGCAGGAACCTGCAGACTCAAGACGTGTCCGGCTTCACCGGACGTCCCCGCAAGACGCGAGACGTACCCAACCGAGAAAGGTCAGATGAGCGCATTCGACTACAGGAACTTCGACGACCGTCGCCAGAACTCCCAGAACGCCAAGGCTGCTCTGCTGGCCAAGTTCAAGTCTCGGCCGCCGGCCGATGATCCTGAGGTGATCGCCAAGGCTCAGGCCCGGGCCGAGGTCGCCAAGGCCCGCGAGGAACGCGCCCGCGAGCGCGAGGCTGCCCGGATCGCCGCCGAGCGCAAGGCTGCCGAGGAGAAGCGTCATCGGGAGGAGTCGGAACTCGCCGCGCAGCTCGCCCGCGAAGCTGCCGAACTGGCCGCCGCGCAGGAGCGCAAGTCGGCCGAACTGGCCGCCAAGAAGGCTCAGCGCGATGCGCGCTACGCCGCCCGCAAGGCGAAGGTCAAGACCAAGCGTTGAGCGCGGACAGGCGGCCCGTTCGAGCCGCAAGAGCCCACGACGCCCGCCCGTCTGGCGGGCGTCGTCGCATCCGGGGTCGCCCGCCAGACGGGCGGCAACTATCCCGAGCGCCGGCGCGTTAAGCCGCGCCGGTTCGACCTCTCAAGTCGAGCGGTTCAGATATGCGAGGCCGCGATGAACTTCCGAAACATCCTCGCGCTCCTCTTCGTCACAGTGCCGACTGTCGCCAGTTCTGGATCCGCGCACGCGCAGGATCCCGACACCGTCATCGCCTGCGAGACGTTGATCGCCGCCCGGCGGATTGATGCGGCCACGGGTGCCGACCGTGCCGCTCCCTTGGACGCTGGCTGTCGGCGAATCCCGCGCCGGACGATCGGGCCTGTGGAACAGCGGGCGTTGATCGGGGGCGCACCCTACGAGTGCATGACGATCGCCGATGCCGGCCGATGCCTCTGGATCGTACCTTAAGGTGGCCGGGCCTTCGGCGCTTGCCGAAGCCAGCACTCTGACGAAGCTTCACTGACGTTCGCGTTGCTCTATGACGGCATCACGAGCGAGTGAGGTTCGAAGATCAGTATGCCGACGAGTATCCGGGCAAGCACGCGTTTCGCGATAACCGCCGCAACGTGGACAGCACTGACTCTGAGCTGCGGCGCCGTTCGTGCCGAGCCGCCGATCCGGAGCCCCGAGGATGCGGCCTGTCGCGTTGAGGCGCGGGCCAAGGTCTTCACCGCGCCGAACCCCCGGGGTCTGGAACTTGAGGAGATCGGGCGGCAGATTTACGGCGCCTGCATGCGGCGCATCGCTCAGGCGACCGCGCCGCCGGCGAATCGTGGTGGCCGGCGCCACCGGCGCCGACAGCGTTGAACGGCAGCCGCGCGGTCAGGAATCGAGCGGCGCGCCGATCCGGGCGCGCAGTTGAAGACGCAGGGCCTCGTTGCCGCCCTCGGCGTCGAGGGCTGCCATTAAGCGGAGAAGATGGCTGAGCGGGGTCGACCGGCTCTCGACGGCGTCGGCGATCTGCTCCCGCAGCGTCTTGGCTGCGGGCACGAAGCGCGGCGCCGGGCTGGCCTGGTGAGTCTGGGGCATGCGAGGCGCTCGTCCTTCGAAGGAGTCCAGATTGCGGGCGGCTCGCTACGCCTTTCGGCGGACCTGCACCAGTCCTTTTCGCGCATTTACGTAGCCGGCACCACTCTCCGTCACCGCGGGGCAACAGCGCGGCTGGAAGCTGTGGACGAATATCGTGCCGTCACAGAATCCGCTTGCTGTTCGTCGCTCAGCTCACAGTCAGCGGCGATTGAGTGAATCCGTCCAGCAGATCCTGCGGGTCGCGGTAGATCGCCACGCATCCGGCCGCGGAGAGGTCGGCTTCCGGGAAGCCACCGCAGAGGAGCCCGATCGTGCGAAGCCCGGCCTTTCCGGCCGCTTCGGCGTCATAGGGCGTGTCGCCAACGACGTGGACCGCATCGCGCGGGACACCGGCGAGTTTCTCGAGGGCGGCCTCGAAGATGTCGGGATGGGGTTTCGACCGGTCCGCATCGTCCGAACTGGTGGCGACGTCGACGAGGTCGCCGATCGTGAGGATCTCGATGTAGTGCTCCACCTCCGACCGCTTGCCGGAGGAGGCCAAGGCGATCTTGGCGCCAGCGGCCCGGATCCGCTCGAACAGAGGACGCACGCCGGGGAAAGGCCGGACTTCGGACAAATAGCGCCGCTTGAACAGGTCAGAGCGGTAGGCCTCGATCGTCTCGCCGTCCCGCGCGATCCGCTCCTGCGACAGGAACACGGGCATCAACTCGTCGCCGCCCTTGCCGATCTGTCGGCGAACCGCTGATTCGTCCGTCGCGACACCGAAATGCGCGAAGGCCTCCACCCAGGCCCTGGCATGGAGGTCGACGCTGTCGAGGAGCGTCCCGTCGATGTCGAAGATCACCGCGCGCATCGCCACCCCCTCGCGGGGCATGGCGCCCGCCTCCGGCCTGACAACCGGATCGGAACCGACCTGTTCCGGCCGCGTGCCGCGCGAAAGACAGAAGCCCGCCCCTGCGAAGGGCGGGCTTCTATCGTTCGTCGATGGCGCGTGAGCGCCGGTCGTCAGTGCATCGAGGCCGGGGTCCGGGCGGGCTTCGCCTTGGCGGCCAGGCCGGCGGTCACCGCGGTCTTGGAGGCCCGGGCGGTCTTCGGAGCCGCCGGCTTCGCGGCGGCCTTCACGGCCGCAGGCTTCGCAGCCACCGCCTTGGCGACCGAAGTTTTGGCCGGCGACGGCTTGGCGGCCGCACCCTTCGAAGCGGCGGCCTTCGGCGCGGCAACCGCCTTGGCGGTCTTCGCAACCGCGACCGTCGCGTCCGCCGGCTTGACCGCGACCATCGCGTTGGCGCGCAGCTCGGCCTCGGCACGAATCCAGTGGGCGGCGGCCTGGCCGTGAATCCGGCCCTCGCGCTCCCAGATGTAGTAGGCGCACTCGCGCACGTGGTGCTCGCTCATCATCATGCGGTCGATCTCCTCTCCGTCTCGCGAGCGACGATGGGAGAGCCCGGTTAAGCGTCGGTTAACCCTGGCGGCCGGGCGCCCGAGCGGCCGCTCGCCCGGCCTATTCGGCGATCCCGAGGACCCGCCGCGCCTCGGTCAGGAGCACGGCGTGACGGGCTGCGCCGGGACCCTGGTCCGGAGCCTCGCGGCCGGCTCGGGCGATCAAGTCCTGAAAGCGGCGGCGGTCGAGGGCGCGGTGGCCGATGCTGGCGAGGACGGCACCCAGGACGATCCGGACCGCCTCGGTGCGCTCCTCGGCCATGGTCAGGGCCTCGGCCGAGGCAGTGCCGTCTCGCGCCGCCTCGGGCTGCGGGGCGGCCTTCGCCTGGGTCTCGACGTCTTCCAGCGCCGCCGCGAGGCGACGCCCGTCCTGCCAGGCCTGGTCGTGCTGATGGGTGCGCAGGGCGAGCAGGACCCGGAGCGAGGCTGCCTCGGCCTGCGCCGCTTCCAGCTTGGCCTGCGTCTCGCGCAGGTCCTTCAGCGAGTCCCGCAGCAAGTCCTGCGCAAGGCTCTGGTCTGCGGTCACGTCCACGGCCGGCTCCACTGGCATCCCGATGCCGCACGTCCTGTCGCGGCGCCGGCCGAATGTCCACTCTCCAGGACGCCCCAGGGCGGCGCGACTAGTTGAGAAAATCCGCTTGCCGGTCCACATGACAGGCAGCGCCTCCTGGCGCCTGTCCCGGCCGGCCTTGAACCGGCGCAGCGGAGTGATCCCACCATGTTCATTCAGACCGAAGCCACCCCGAACCCGGCGACCCTGAAGTTCCTGCCCGGCCGCGTCGTCCTGTCGGAATCGACCTTCGAGGCGCGGGATGCCGAGGCCGCCGCCCGGTCTCCCCTGGCCGCGGCGCTCTTCGCCGTCCCGGGCGTGGCGGGTGTCTATTTCGGGCACGACTTCATTTCCGTGACCAAGGCCGAGGACGGTTCCGAGTGGGCGCAGGTCAAGCCGGCGGTGCTCGGCGCGATCATGGAGCACTTCCAGTCCGGTGCGCCCGTGATGGCCGAGGGCAGCCACGACGAGGTCGAGGCCGCCGACGAGTTTTACGACGAGGCCGATCACGACACCGTCGTGACCATCAAGGACCTGCTCGAGACCCGCGTGCGCCCGGCCGTGGCGGGCGACGGTGGCGACATCACCTTCCGCGGCTACAAGGAAGGCGTGGTCTATCTGGAAATGAAGGGTGCCTGCTCGGGTTGCCCATCCTCCACGGCGACCCTGCGGCACGGCGTGCAGAACCTGTTCCGGCACTTCCTGCCGGAGATCCGCGAGGTCCAGGCGATCTGAGGGCCTCGTTGCGCAGACACGCCCTGGGACCATGCCGGACGTCATGACCCTCGGGCGGACGTCGCAGGGGAAAGGAACCGGCCGTCTACAGGCCGGAGGCTCCGGTCCACGGCGCTCGGGCCGCTGAGAACGCCGCGGTAGACGGGGATCGCGCCGCCTGACGTGAGGGTCACCGGATCGGGCTTCTGCTCCGGCGGCGGATCACCCCTGCCGGAGGCCGTGCCGGTTCGGGGACACTCGCGGCGCGGCCTCCACCGGCGCAAGCCGGCAACACTCCACGACCGATGCGCCCGCCCCGGCCGCCGCGCCGCTGACGAAGCGCCGGTTTTGCTCTAACGCTAGAGGTTCTCCGCGTCCTTCGGGCGCGCAGGCAACGGCCGGCCCGGACCGGCTTGCGGGAGTGGGCGTGCGTATCCTGGCCATCGACACAGCGCTGGACACCTGCGCCGCCTGCGTCGCGACGGAGGATGCCGAGGCGCCGCTCTCCACCGAATCGCTGCCGATGGCGCGCGGCCATGCCGAATCCCTGCTGCCGCTGATCGAGCGGGTCATCGCACGGGTCGAGGGCGGCTTCGAGGCGATCGACCGCGTCGCCGTCACCGTCGGGCCCGGGAGCTATACCGGGTTGCGGGTCGGCCTGTCGGCGGCCCGGGCCATCGGCCTCTCCACCGGCAAGCCGGTCGTCGGCGTCGGTACCCTCTCGGCGCTGCTCGCGCCGTTGCTGGCCGAGACCGTCGACGCGACGATCGCGGCGGTGATCGATGCCCGGCACGGGGCCGTCTACGTTCAGGCCCTGGGTCCGGGTGACGGCCTCGCCCCGGTCCATATCGCGGTCGATGCGGCCGCGGAGCGGCTGGGTCCCGGCCCCGTCGTACTCATCGGCTCCGGTGCGCCCTTGCTGGCGGCTGCGCTGGCCGAGCGCGGCGTCGAGGCCCGCGTTGCCGGTGTGGCGGGTCCCGATATCGCGTCGGTCGCCTCCCTCGGGCTGGTGGCCGATCCGGTGCAGGCGCTGCCGCGTCCCCTCTACCTGCGCGGCCCGGATGCCCGGCCGCAGGACCACGCGCGGATCGCACGCCGATGACGCGTCCGTTGCCGTTCTGGCCGTTCGACTGGTGGTTCGCGTGGTGGGACGCGCTGACCCCGGAGCCGTATGTCGCTCCGCTCCGCGACGCCTCGCAGGCCCCTGCCCTCGCCCGCCTGCACGCGACGGCTTTCGCGCGCCCCTGGGATGCGCACGAGTTCGAGCGCATGCTCTGCGAGCGCTCGACCCAGGCGCACGCCCTGTGGCGCGCAGGCACGCTCCAGGGCTTCGTGCTGTCGCGCCGGGCGGCCGACGAGGCCGAGATCCTGACGGTGGTGCTGGCCCCGGCCCTGCGCGGGGGCGGCCACAGCCGCAAGCTGCTCCGCGAGCATCTGTCGAGCCTGGCTCTGGCCGGTGTCGCGCGCGTGCACCTGGAGGTCGACGAGGGCAACGCTCCCGCCCTCCGGCTCTACGCTCGTCACGGATTCCGTCAGGTGGGCTCGCGGACGGGCTATTATCTCAAGGCCGACGGCAGCCGGGCCACCGCGCTGACGATGAGCGCCGATCTGTGACGCCGTGAGCCGCCTCGGCATCGCATGGCGCATGGCGGCCCTGGCCTTCGCCCTCGCGGTGCTCGGGCCGCCGCACTGGGTCGCACTCCGGKTCCTGGGGCGCCGCGCGACGTTGGCGCCGATCCTGTTCCACCGTGCCTTCCTTCGCCTCTTCTCGATCCGGGTGACGGAGAGCGGCACGCCTCCGGAGCCCGGTGAGGCGGCCCTGGTGCTGGCCAATCACGTCTCCTGGCTCGACATCAGCGTGATCGGCTCGCTGCGCCCGCTCTCTTTCGTGGCGAAGTCCGAGATCGCCGGTTGGCCTGGAGTCAGCACGCTCGCGGGACTTCAACGCACGATCTACATCGACCGGCAGCGGCGCGGCGCGACCGCCACGGTCAGCACCGTGGTCGGGCATCGCTTGGCCGAGGGCGAACTCGTGGTGCTGTTCGCTGAGGGCACGACCGGCGACGGCACCCGCCTGTTGCCGTTCCGCTCCTCCCTGGTCGGCGCGGCCCGGGCGGCCCTTCAGGCGGAGGCGGGACGCGGGCGGGTGCGCCTTCAGCCCTTGGCGATCGCCTATCCCCGACGCAACGGCCTGCCGGTGACGCGTGCCGAACGCGCCGAGATCGCTTGGTACGGCGATATGGAACTGGCGCCGCATGTCGCCGACTTCATCCGGGGCGGACCGGTCGACGTGCACGTGGTCTGGGGTGCCCCGATCGCCTTCGAGGCGACGACCGACCGGAAGGCGGCGACGGCCGCCGCGGAGGCGGAGGTCCGCGCTGCGCTGCAGAGCCCGGTCGCGGGGCGCGGCGGCGCTGCACCGAACCCGCGCCCGACTCCCGCCGGGCGCGGCCTGCGCGAACCCGAGGCCGCGCCGGCCTGACCGGTCCGCGACGCTTATTTCGCCATCGGATCCGTCTTCCGCATCGCATCCGGAGTCGCGGATTTCTTGGCCATGCCGTCCTTGGCCATGCTGTCTTTGGCCATGTGGTCCTTCGCCATGCTGTCCTTGGCCATCGGCTCCTTGGCCATGTGGTCCTTGGCCATCGGCTCCTTGGCCATCTGCTCGGCGGCCAGGGCCGGGCTGGCGGCGATCGCGCCGGTCAGGAGAGCGGCAGAGACGAGGCGAAACAGGTTGCGCATGGGGTTGCTCCTCAGCAGACGCCGCGATGTGCGGCACGCTCGCTGTTTCGACGCCGGTGCGTACGGGTTACTCGGGGCGCCCATATCCCGTCGTGGAGGTCGGTCTCGCCACCGTTCCGCGCTCCCGATGCCCTCCGACGAAGATCCGGCGCGGGCGCAGGTTCGGGTCCGATCACGGCCTCGCCCGGCCGTGCAACGGGCCTGGGAATACATGATGCAACACATTGAGCGGGCGGAACTGCTCTGCTAGCTAGGCCGAAACCCGCATCAGGCGGGACCATTCGGAGGACGCCCGTTGCAAACCTGGAATCAGGTTTACGATCCGTTCGGGAGCGCTTGGCTCTCGACGATCGCTGCTTCAGTGCCGGTCATCGCACTGCTCGCCATGATCGCCAGCGGGCGCGTGAAGGCCCATATCGCGGCCGTCATCGCCCTCGGCCTCGCCCTGCTGGTCGCCATCGTCGGCTTCGGCATGCCGACCGGGCTCGCGACCCGGGCGGCGATCCTCGGGATGGTCACGGGCTTCTTCCCGATCGGCTGGATCATCCTCAACGTCATCTTCCTCTACCGTCTGACGGTGGAGAAGGGCTGGTTCGCGATCCTGCAGCAATCGGTTGCCGGCATCACGGCCGACCGGCGCCTGCAACTCCTGCTCGTGGCCTTTGCGTTCGGCGCCTTCTTCGAGGGTGCGGGCGGCTTCGGCACGCCGGTGGCCGTCACCGGCGCGATCCTGATCGGCCTGGGCTTCTCGCCGCTGGCCGCCTCGGGCCTGTCGCTGATCGCCAACACCGCGCCCGTGGCCTTCGGGGCGCTCGGCGCGCCGATCCAGGGCCTCGCCTCGGTGACCGGCTACCCGCCGGAGATCCTCGGCGCCATGATCGGCCGGCAGCTGCCGCTGTTCTCCCTAATCGTGCCGTTCTGGCTGATCTGGGTGTTCGCGGGCTTCCGAGGCATGATCCGGGTGTGGCCGCCGATCCTGGTCTGCGGCGCCACCTTCGCGGTCGCGCAGTTCCTGATCTCGAACTACGTGAACCCGTGGATCGTCGATATCGGCGCCTCGCTCGCCTCGATGCTGGCCCTGGTCCTGTTCCTGAAGGTCTGGCAGCCCGGCGAGATCTGGACCTCGCCGGCCCTGCGCGGCCACGATCCGTCGCTCGCCGTGGCCGGACCCCGTCCGGTGGCGCTCGGCGCCGGCGTGCCCGGCACGCCTCCGGTCCATACCGGTGCCCGCACCGCCTCGCAGGGCGAGATCCTGATGGCCTGGGTGCCGTGGATCATCCTCTCGATCGTGGTGGCGATCTGGGGAACCGGCTGGTTCAAGGGCATCGTCAACCCGCTCTTCACCTGGAAGTACGAGGTGCCGGGCCTGCACAACGTGATCATGAAGGTGCCGCCGGTGGTGGCCAAGCCCGCCCCCGAGGGCGCGGTCTTCCTGTTCACCTACATGTCCTACACCGGCACGGGCGTGCTGATCGCCGCGATCATCTCCGGCCTGATCATGCGGTTCTCGCCGCTGCGCCTCGTCACGGCGTATGTCGAGACCATCTGGGCGCTGCGCTACTCGCTGATCACCATCTCGGCGATGCTCGCCCTCGGCGTCCTCACCCGCTACGCGGGCGTCGACGCCACCCTCGGCCTCGCCTTCGCGGGCACCGGCATCCTGTACCCGTTCTTCGGGACGCTGCTCGGCTGGCTCGGCGTGGCGCTCACGGGGTCGGACACGGCCTCGAACGTCCTGTTCGGCGGCCTGCAGCGGATCACCTCCGAGCAGCTCGGCCTGCCGGGCGTGCTGATGGCGGCGGCGAACTCGTCGGGCGGCGTGATGGGCAAGATGATCGACGCCCAGTCGATCGTCGTCGCCTCCACGGCCACCGGCTATTTCGGCCAGGAAGGCAAGATCCTGCGCTTCGTGTTCTGGCACTCGATCGCGCTCGCCTGCCTGGTCGGCCTGTTCGTGATGCTGCAGGCCTACGTGCCGTTCTTCCAGCACATGGTCATCGACGTGCCCGCCGCGGCCGCGGCCGCGCACTGACCGAGGCGGCGGGTCCTCCGCCGCATCCGGAAACCGGCCGCCTGCGGGCGGCCGGTCGCGTTTCGAGGCGCCGCGACGGCCCGCGCGATCCGTGCTACAGGCCACGCGCCGCCCTGCCCCGCGGGGCAGGCACGAGGATCCAAGCGGACTGGTTCGGGACGGCGCGCGTTGAAGAAGGCTTTCGTCAAATCCTACGGTTGCCAGATGAACGCCTACGACGCGGCCCGCATGGCCGACGTCCTGGGCGCTGAGGGCTACGCGGCGACCGACTCGGTCGAGGACGCGGATGTCGTGGTCCTCAACACCTGCCACATCCGCGAGAAGGCCGCCGAGAAGGTCTATTCCGAACTCGGACGGCTGCGCGTCCTGAAGGGCGAGCGGACGGCGAAGGGTCAAGACACGCGCATCGTCGTCGCCGGATGCGTCGCCCAGGCCGAGGGCGCCGAGATCCAGGCGCGCCAGCCCGCCGTCGACGTCGTGGTCGGCCCGCAGAGCTACCACCGCCTGCCCGACCTGCTGGCCCGGTCCCGGGAGCGCCGCGTCGTCGACACCGAATTCCCGGTCGAGGACAAGTTCGACCACCTGCCCCGGCGGCGGACCCTCGGGCCGTCGGCCTTCCTCACCGTGCAGGAGGGCTGCGACAAGTTCTGCGCCTTCTGCGTGGTGCCCTACACCCGCGGCGCCGAGGTCTCGCGGCCCGTGGCGGCCGTGCTCGCCGAGGCCGGGACGCTCGCCGAAGGGGGCGTGCGCGAGATCACGCTCATCGGCCAGAACGTCAACGCGTATCACGGCGACGGCGCGGATGGCGCGCCGGTCGGCCTGGCGGACTTGGTCCGCGCCGTGGCGAAGATCCCCGGCATCGCGCGGATCCGCTACACGACCAGCCACCCGAACGACTTCGACGACGCGCTGGTCCGGGCGCATGCCGAGGTGCCGGCCCTGATGCCCTACCTCCACCTCCCGGTGCAGTCGGGCTCGGACCGGATCCTCGCCGCCATGAACCGGAAGCACACCGCCGACCAGTACCGGCGCCTCATCGACCGCGTGCGGGCCGCCCGGGGCGACATCGCCCTGTCCTCCGACTTCATCGTCGGGTTCCCCGGCGAGACCGACGCCGACTTCGCCGAGACCCTGCGGCTCGTGCGCGATGTCGGCTTCGAGAGCGCGTTCTCGTTCAAGTACAGCCCCCGCCCCGGCACGCCGGCCGCGGACCGTACCGATCCTGTGCCGGAGGCCGTGATGGCGGATCGGCTCGCCGAGCTTCAGGCGCTCCTCGACGGCCAGCGCCACGCCTACCAGCGGGCGGCCGCGGGACGGGTGTTCGACGTGCTGGTGGAGAAGCCCGGGCGGCATCCGGGCCAGGTCGCGGGCAAGACGCCGCACCTGCTCGCCGTGCAGTTCGACGCCCCGGTCCACCATATCGGGAGCGTGGTTCCGGTTCGGATCACCGAGGCGGGGACAAACTCCCTGTTCGGAGAACTCGTGGCGGAGGCCGCGGCGGCGTGAGGATGATGACGGGGATGACGGCTTGAGCGCGTCGGACGGGGCGGGCGCGCGCGGCGCCCTGAAGGGTCGCGGGCCGGCGCGCCCGGCCGGACAGGAGGAGGCGGTCGAGGTGCCGCTGACCTTCGACGACAACCGCCTCGCGAGTCTCGTCTTCGGCCAGTACGACCAGAACGTCGCCCATATCGAGCGCCGGCTGGACGTGACCGCCACGGCGCTGGGCAACCATCTCGTCATCAAGGGGCCGGCCGACGCGGCCGAGACCGCGCGTCGGGTGTTCCAGAAGCTCTACGCCCGGGTGCGGACCGGCGGCAGCACGCTCACCCTCGGCGACGTCGACGGCGCGATCCGCGAGGCCACCGCCCAGGCAACGCTGTTCCCGGCCGAGGTCATCGCGGTCGAGGCCGACAAGCCGCATTTCGAGCAGATCGCAACCCGCAAGCGTGGGGCCGTGCGGGCGCGCAACCCGGCGCAGGACGCCTACATCAAGCTCCTGCGCACCAACGAGCTGGTCTTCGCCGAGGGACCTGCGGGCACAGGCAAGACCTGGCTCGCCGTCGGCCACGCCGTGTCGCTGCTGGAGCAGGGGCATGCCGAGCGGCTGATCCTGTCCCGACCGGCGGTGGAGGCCGGCGAGCGGCTGGGCTTCCTGCCCGGCGACATGCGCGAGAAGGTCGATCCGTACCTGCGCCCCATCTACGACGCCCTCTATGACTTCATGGAGGCGCGCCACGTCGACCGGGGCCTGCAGACCGGCACGATCGAGATCGCGCCCCTGGCCTTCATGCGCGGGCGCACCCTGACCAACGCGGTGGTGCTCCTCGACGAGGCGCAGAACACCACATCCATGCAGATGAAGATGTTCCTCACGCGGCTCGGCGAGGGATCGCGCATGATCGTCACGGGCGATCCCAGCCAGATCGACCTGCCGCCGGGCCAGAAATCCGGCCTCGTCGAGGCCGTCGGCGTGCTGGAGGGCGTCGAGGGGATCGGGCACGTGCGGTTCAAGGACGTCGACGTGGTCCGCCACGACCTCGTCCGCCGGATCGTCACCGCCTACGAGCACGCCGCCCACGGCGAGGCCGACGCCGACCGCAATCCGAACCCCCGGCGCCGGCCGCTGGCGTGAGCATGCCCCACGAGATCGACCTCGCCGTCGAGGATGCACGCTGGGAAATGGCGATTCCCGACCTCGAAGCCCTCGTCACCCGCGCCGTGGAGGCCGGCCTCGCCATCGCCCCCGGGGGACCGGAAGGCCCTATCGAGGTCAGTGTCCTGTTGACGGACGATACCGCGGTTCAGGACCTCAACCGGACGTGGCGCGGACAGGACAAACCGACCAACGTCCTGTCCTTCCCGGCCGCCCCGCAGCCCCGGCATGCCGGGGCCGCGACGCCGCTGGGCGACGTGGTCCTTGCTTACGAGACCCTGGTGCGCGAGAGTACCGAGCAGTCGAAGCCGCTCCAGAATCACCTCGCCCACCTTCTCGTTCATGGCACCCTGCATTGTCTCGGTCAGGACCACGAGATCGGCGAGGCCGAGGCCGATGCCATGGAAGCCCTCGAGGTCGCGGCGCTCGCGACGCTGGGCATTCCGGACCCTTATGCCTGAGCGCGCGACAACCGAGCGACCCCAGACCCGAGAGACATGAGCAACGATCGAAGTCGCGGCGCGGCCCTGGCCGCGCCCAGTTCCAACGAGGGCGAGTCCCAGAACCGGGAGCCCTGGTACGACCGCCTGCTCCAGGCGCTCCATCTCAAGCCGCGCGATTCCCTGCGCGAGGGCCTTGAGGAAGCACTGGCCGAGCCGGATGCCGGCGAGAGCGGCCTCACCCCGCTCGAGCGCATCATGCTCAAGAACGTCCTCGGCCTGCACAAGGTGCGCGTCGACGACGTGATGGTTCCCCGGGCCGACATCGTCGCCGTGTCGAACGACACGAGCCTCGGCGAGTTGCTCAAGCTGTTCCGCACGGCGGGACATTCCCGGCTGCCGGTCTACGGCGAGACCCTCGACGATCCCCGCGGCATGGTCCACATCCGCGACCTCGTCGATCACATCGCCGCCAAGGCCGAGCCGACGCGGCGCAGCGCACCCACCGTCGTGAAGCCCGCGGACACGGTGGCCGAGGGCGCGGCGGAGGCGTCCCCCACGCCGCGGCCGCGTCGGCCCGCGGTGCGCCTGCCGCGCGGGCTGGACCTCGGCAAGGTCGACCTGACGACGACGCTGGCAGCGGCGCGCATCCAGCGGCCGGTCCTGTTCGTGCCCCCCTCCATGCCGGCGATCGACCTGCTGGTGCGGATGCAGGCGACCCGCACCCACATGGCGCTGGTCATCGACGAGTATGGCGGTACCGACGGGCTGATCTCGATCGAGGACCTTATCGAGGTCGTGGTCGGCGACATCGAGGACGAGCACGACGTCGCCGAGGACAAGTATGTCCAACGTGTCGAGGGCGAAGGCGAGGTGTTCGTGGCCGATGCGCGCACGCCGCTGGCGGAGGTCTCGGAGGTGACGGGCGTCGACCTCGTAGCGGCCGTGGGCGAGATGGCCGAGGAGATCGACACGCTGGGCGGCATGATCGTGACGCTGGCGGGCCGCGTGCCGTCGCGGGGCGAGCTGATCGCCGGCCCGGGCGACCTCGAGTTCGAGGTGCTCGACGCCGATCCGCGCCGCCTGAAGCGGCTGCGGTTCCACAAGGGCGCGGCGCGGATCGGGACCGTCGTGCCGCTCGCCCTGCCCCCGCCATCGAGCACCCCGATCGCCGAGACGCCGCACCCGTGACGGTCGCTTCGTGACGGGCCTGGCGGATGGTTTCGCCCGGTCGCCTGCGGCGGCCGGCGCACCCATGCGTGGCCCGATGCGGGGTCCCATGTCGGATCCGGAGCGGGCGCCTGTGCCGCGCGCCGTCCTGGCGATCGCCCGGCTGGCCGGCTGGCGCCGGCTCGGGCTGGCGTGGCTCGCGGGCGTGCTCGGGGCGCTGGCCATGCCGCCCTACGGGATCCTGCCGGCCCTGGCCCTGTCCTTGACGGTCGCGGTCTGGCTCCAGGACGGGGCCGTCTCCGGGCGGACGACGCTGGGCCGGTTCCGGCCCTGCTTCCTGATCGGCTGGGCCTGGGGCTTCGGCTATCTCACCGCCGGCCTGTGGTGGCTGGGCCAGGCCTTCCTCGTCGAGGCCGATGAGTTCCTCTGGGCTTTGCCCCTTGGCGTCGTCGGACTGCCCTTCGCGCTGGGCCTGTTCTACGGCGCGGGGTTCGGGGCGGCGGGTCTGTTGTGGGGGCGCGGTCCGGCACGCATCGCGGCCCTCGCCTTCGGGCTCGGGGGTGCCGAATGGCTGCGCGGCCACCTGTTCACCGGCTTTCCCTGGAACACCCTCGGGATGGCCCTGGCGCAGAACCTCTGGCTGATGCAGTGGGCTGCCGTGATCGGTCTCTACGGCCTCACCATCCTGGCTGTGCTCGTCTGCGCGGCCCCCGCGACGCTTGCCACCGGGTCGCGTCCGCGTGCTCGGTTCGGACCGAGCGCCGCCGCCGTGATCGTGCTGGTCGGCATGGCCCTCTACGGCGCCGCCCGGCTCGGCTCRCCCGATCCGGTCGTGGCCGGGGTCCGGTTGCGCCTCGTGCAGCCCAACCTTCCGCAGGACGCCAAATTCCGGCCGGAGAACCGGGCTGACATCGTCGACCGCTACATCGAGCTGAGCCAGCGCCCGACCGAGGCCGGCGCCCCCGAGCCGACCCACATCGTCTGGCCGGAATCCGCCTTCCCGTTCCTGATCCAGCGCGATCCCGACGCGCTGGCCAAGGTGGCGGCGGGCCTGAAGACCGGGCAGGCGCTGATCACCGGTGCGGCCCGCGCCGAGGAGCCCCTGCCGGGTGAGCGCCTGCGCTACTACAACGCCGTGATGGTGATCGGGGCCGACGGCCGGATCTCCGACAGCTACGACAAGGTCCACCTCGTCCCGTTCGGCGAGTACCTGCCGGCGCCCCTCGACGCCGCCCTGCGGACGCTCGGCCTGCGCCAGTTCGTGGCCATCCCGGGCGGCTTCTCGGCCGGGTCGCGCGCCGGGCAGCGGATCCTGACGGTTCCGGGCCTGCCTCCGGTGGCGGCCACGATCTGCTACGAGGCGATCTTCCCGGGCGCGATCCTGCCCGCCGGGGTTGCCGCGCCGTCGCCGCAGCCGCCTGGGCTGATCCTGAACGTCACCAACGACGCGTGGTTCGGCGACACGCCTGGCCCGCGCCAGCATCTGGCCCAGGCGCGCCTGCGCGCCGTCGAGGAGGGTCTGCCGCTCGTGCGCGATGCCAATACCGGGATCTCCGCGGTGATCGACCCGCATGGCCGCATCGTCGCCCACACGGCGCTCGACGAGGAGACCTGGCTGGACGCGGACCTGCCCGCCCGCATCGTCGGCGGCACGCTCTACGGCCAGTTCGGCGATGCCGCCTTCGCGCTGATGCTCGCCGTCTGCCTCGGCGGGGCCGTCGTCGCACGGCGGCGGCCGTGAGGTCGGAGCCCGCTACCGCGAACCGTCTCCTGCTCGGCCTCGCGCTGATGCTGGTCGCGTTCAACCTGCGGCCGGCGCTCAGCACGGTCGGCCCCCTCCTGGCGACCATCCGGGACGAGACCGGGCTCGGGGCAGGCGGGGCTGCGATCCTGACGACCCTGCCGGTCCTGTTCCTCGGCATCGCCTGCGCGCTGGCCGCACCGCTGATCCGGCGGATCGGACCCGATCTCGCCGTGCTCGCCGGCTCGACGATCCTGGTGGCCGGCCTGACGCTCCGCGGCCTCGGCGGCCTCGTGCCGCTCTTCGCCGGCACGGCGCTCGCCGCCATCGGGATCGGCCTCGACAACGTCCTCCTGCCCGCCCTGGTCAAGCGCGATTTCGCCGGGAACGGCGGTCTGATGACCGGTCTCTACACGATGACCCTCTGCCTCGGCGCGGCGGCCGGGGCCGGTGCGGCGGTCCCGGTGGAGCACGCCCTCGCGGGCGGCTGGCCGTCCGCGCTGGCGATCTGGTCGCTGCCGGCGCTGGCCGCCGCCTTCCTGTGGATCCCCTTCGCCCGCAGGTCTGCTTCGACGAAAGCCCCTTCGATCGGTCGGCTGCTGCGCAGCCCGCTGGCGTGGTGGGTGACGGGCTTCATGGGGTTGCAGTCGTCCCTCGCCTACATCCTGTTCGGCTGGCTGCCCCTGCTGCTGCAGGGACGCGGCCTCTCTCCTCTCGATGCCGGCCTCTATGCCTCACTCACGACGCTGGTCCAGGCCCCCGGGGCGCTGCTGACGGCCACGCTGGCCGCCCGTGCGCGGAATCAGCGGGCTTGGATCGTCGCGATCCCGGGACTCACCGCTGCGGCCTTCCTGGTCCTCGCCTTCGGAGCGGATTCCCTGCGAATCCCGGCCGCCGGCGCGCTGGGCTTCGGCATCGGCGGCTGCTTTGGCCTCGGGCTCACCCTGATCGTCCTCCGTGCCGCCGACGCGGCGAGCGCCGCTGGGCTCTCGGCCATGGCGCAGGGCATCGGCTACACGGGTGCCTGTCTGGGGCCGCTGGCCTTCGGTCTCGCCCACGAGTCCACGGGCGGCTGGGGTGTGCCGGGAGCTCTGTTCGTGAGCGTTGCCATGGCCGCGATCCTCATCGGCCTCGCCGCCGGCCGGGACCGCAAGGTCAGCGTGGCCGAGCCCGAGACGCGGGGCGCAGCGGCTCAGCCGCTGACCTCGCTCCAGCCCGTGAACCCGGCCAGCGGCTCCTGGTCGTAGCGCGCCATCAGGTCGGTCGTCGCGGCCTGATCGGCGAGCCGGCCCTCCGCGGCCAGCCGTGCCAGTCCCTCGAAGAAACCCTCGCGGCCGAGCGCCGGCGCGAAGCTCAGGGTGAAGCGGAGCGGCTGGTCGCCGCGATTGGCGAAGGCGTGGGCGATGCCGGGCGGGATCAGCGCGAAGTCGCCCGGCCCGAGGTCGTGGTCGGCGTCCGCGACCCGGAGGGCGAGCCGGCCCGCTTCGACCGAGAAGGTCTCGGTCAGCCGCGCGTGGCGGTGCAGTCCGGCACCGGGTGTCCGCGGATCCATCGCGACCCGGTAGATGCCCAGGCCGTCGGCGGTCTCGTCGCTGCGGGCCAGATACGAGATCTGCATGCCGCCGATGACGGCGTTCGGGTCGAGCCCCCGGTGCACGACACGCGTCATCGCCGCCCCCGCCGAATGTTCAAACAAGAACCCCGCGCGGTCGCGAGACCGCGCGGGGCATCGATCGTCGTCGGGACCGCGCGGCTTACTCGGCGGCGACCCGGTGGGCCTGCGCGCCGTCCGTGTAGGTCTCGGACTGCAGGCGCTGGCCCGGGGCGGCGCGGCCCGGCAGCGGCGGCAGGGCCTTGGCCTTCTCCAGGTCGATCCCGGCGCCCTCGGCGACACGGCGGCCGTAATCCTCGTCGGCGTGCCAGAAGTGCCAGACCATCCGCAACTGGATCGGCTCCGGGCACTGCTTCATGTCGCCCACGAGGTTGGCGATCAAGTCGTCGCGTTCCCAATCCTGGAACGACCGGTAGCGCACGCCCGCCTGGGTGTAGTCGTCCTCGGTGCGCGAGGTCTGGTAGCGGCCGAGATTGCCCTGGACCGGCTGGTGATAGTCCTTCGTGGGCTTCGGAGCCTCGCGCAGGCCCTCGGCCAGGGTGGAGGGCTCGTAGTTGATGTGCTTGTTCGGGCCTGTGCCGTCGACCGTGTAGGCCATCTGACCGTCGCGCTGGTTCGAGTAGACCCGCACGCCGGGCTGCGGCGCGTTGATCGGCAGCTGCAGGTAGTTGGCGCCGACGCGGTAGCGCTGGGTGTCCGAGTAGGACAGCGTCCGGCCCTGCAGCATCTTGTCGTCCGAGAAGTCGATGCCGTCGACCAGAACGCCGGTGCCGAAGGCCGACTGCTCGACCTCGGCGAAGAAGTTGTCCGGCACGCGGTCGAGCACCATCCGGCCGCAGGGCAGCAGCGGGAACTGGTCCACCGGCCATAGCTTCGTGTCGTCCAGCGGGTCGAACGACAGGGGGTCGTTCGGGCCGTCCGGCATGATCTGCACGGCGAACTCCCATTCGGGGAAATTGCCGGCCTTGATGTTGTCGTACAGGTCGCGGGTCGCGTGGCCGACATCCTTGGCCTGGATCTCGGAGGCCTGTTGAGACGTCAGGTTCCGGACACCCTGCTTCGGGATCCAGTGGAACTTGCACAGCACCGCCTCGCCCTGGTCGTTGACCAGCTTGTAGGTGTTGACGCCCGAGCCTTCCATCTCGCGGTAATTGGCCGGGATGCCCCAGGGCGACTTCAGGTGCGTCACCATGTGGATCGACTCGGGGTGCTGCGCCACGAAGTCGAAGAAGCGCCACGCCTCCTGGCGGTTGGTCACCGGATCCGGCTTGAACGCGTGGATCATGTCGGGGAACTTGATCGCGTCGCGGATGAAGAAGACCTTGAGGTTGTTGCCCACGAGGTCCCAGTTGCCGTCGACGGTCTTGAACTTGACCGCGAAGCCGCGCGGGTCGCGCTCGGTCTCCGGGCTTTCCTTGGCGCCGGCCACGGTCGAGAAGCGCACGAACATCGGCGTCTTGACGCCGGTCTCGTTGAGCACGCGGGCGCGGGTGTACTTGGAGGCCGGCTCGTCGCCGATCTTGCCGTAGGCCTCGAACCAGCCGTGGGCACCGGCGCCGCGGGCGTGGACGACCCGCTCGGGGATGCGCTCGCGGTCGAAGTGGGTGATCTTCTCGATGAACTGGTAGTTCTCAAGCGTCGCAGGCCCGCGCTCACCGACCGTGCGGGTGCTCTGGTTGTCGCGGACCGGATGGCCCTGGCGGGTGGTCAGGATCGGGCGTTGATCGCTCATGCGTACCGTCTCTCCGTGCTGCGAAGGCTGTCGACCGACATCGCGGCCAACCTGGAACCGTTCTGGTCGGGGGTTATGACCCCGGCATGACCCCGTGGCAAATGCATCGTCACAAAGGTTCTGATAGGCAGAGCCTATGAACCTGGCGGGCCTCTCCCTGCGTGATCTCGAATACGTCGTCGCGGTCGCCGACGAAGGGCATTTCGGCCGGGCCGCCGAGCGCTGCAACGTCAGCCAGCCGACGCTGAGCGTGCAGATCCGCAAATTAGAAACCGCACTCGGCCTGTCTTTGTTCGAACGCTCGAACCGCAGGATCCTCCTGACCGAGGCCGGGCAAGGAATAATCCGTCAGGCGCGCGTGGTCCTGGCAGAGGCGCAGCGTCTCCTGGCGCTCGCCAGCGAGGGCCGCGGCTCGCCGCTGACCGGGCGGCTCGTCCTCGCCGCGATCCAGACGCTCGGGCCGTATTTCTTCCCGTTGGTGCTGCGGCCGCTCCGCGAGCAGTATCCGTTGCTGATGCTCTCACTGGCGGAGTCGCGGACCACCGAGATCGTCGAGGGTCTGCGCGACGGGCGCATCGACGCGGCGCTCGTGTCGCTGCCGGTGGCGCCTCAGGGGCTGACGGTCGCGCCGCTGTTCGTCGAGCCGTTCTGGCTCGCCTGCCCGGCGGAGCATGCCCTCGCCCGGGGCGGTGCCCTGTCGGCGACCGAGATCGGCGGTCCGGACCTGCTGCTCCTCGACGAGGGCAACTGCCTGCGCGACCAGACGATCGCGGCCTGCGGCGCCGGGACCTCGGCCGGCCGCCACGCCACGAGCCTGGAGACGCTCCGCTCGATGGTGGCCGCGGGCGCCGGCTACACGCTGCTGCCGGCCCTCGCGGTGCCTGTCCACCCCGATCCCAGCGGCCTGACGGTGACCCGTGCCTTCGCTGTCGACGGACCGGGACGCACCATCGCCCTGGTCTGGCGAGCGAGCGACCCGCGGGCCGCGGGGCTTATGAACCTCGCCGGCTTCTTCCGGGCGCACGCCCCCCCGGGGACGGCGGCCTGTCGTGACCGCGAGACGGCCCCATCCGAGGCCCCCACTCCGCGCGGTCGTGAATAGGATGGCGGGCCTTGCAGGTCTATCAGGCGGGTCCATCAGGATCGGGCGGAAAACGGGGAGCGGGCCGATGCGGCGCATGAGGGTCTGGGCCGTGCTGGCGCTGCTGGTCCCCGCTGGAGCCCACGCCGAGCCGAAGGACAGCTTCGCCCGGATCGATGAGATCAACCGCGCCTCCCTGGTGATGACGGTGGAAACCGGCATCGTCCCGCGCGCTCTGGCGGCCACCATTGCCCGCGCCCTCGATCAGGTCGCCGCCGACGCGGCGAAGCCGGGGGCCGACCGGCCGGACGACTACCTCCGGATCGAACCGCTGATCACCGCCGTCGCCGGCCCCGACGCCACCCGGATGCATGCGGGGCGCAGCCGCCAGGACATCATCCCGACGGTGCTGAAGCTCGACCAGCGCGACCGCCTCCTCACCCTCGCCAAGACCCTGGCCGAGACCCGCGCCGCCCTGCTGGCGGTGGCCGAGCGCGAGGCCGATACGATCGTCCCGGCCTATACCAACGGGGTCCAGGCCCAGCCGACGACGCTCGGCCATCTGTATCTGGGCTACGCGGCCGTGCTCGCCCGGGATTCGGACCGCCTGCGTGAGACCTGGGCAAGACTGAACCAGTCGCCCCTGGGCGCGGCCGCCCTCGGGACGTCGAGCTTCCCGGTGGACCGCAACCGGCTAGCGGCCCTGCTCGGCTTCGATGCGCCGGTGGAGAACAGCTACGATGCCGGACAGCTCGCGCCGATGGATATGGGGCTTGAGCTGACCGGGCTCGCGGCCAATCTCGCCACCACGGCCGGCAGCTTCGCGCAGGACCTCTACGCGCAGTATCATGAGACCCGGCCGTGGATCCTGCTGCGCGAGGGGGCGTTGACGGGGCCGAGCAGCATCATGCCGCAGAAGCGCAATCCGGTGGCGCTCTACGGTCTGCGCATGAAGGCCAGCGACGTCGTCGGGGCCGCACAGGCCTTCGCGATCATGGCGCACAACGTCGATTCCGGGATGCCGGACTACAAGCGCAACCAGGCCGAGCCCCCGGGGCATACCCTGGCCGAGGCCGCCGAGATGTGCCGGCGTTGGACCCGCGTCCTCGACGGGCTGGTGGTCGACCGGGCGCGCGCCGCCGACGAGGTCGCGGCGGATTACGCCACCACCACCGAACTCGCCGACACGCTCCAGCGCGAGGCGGACGTGCCGTTCCGGCTCGGTCACTACTTTGCGTCCGAACTGGTGAGCTACGGCCGCAGCCACGACCTGCGCCCGGCCGACCTGCCCTTCCCGGAGGTGCGGCGGATCTATGCAGAGGCGGCCGCCGGATCGGGGCTGACACCGGAGCTGCCCATCGATGAGGGCCGACTTCGGGCGGCTTTGTCGGCCCGGGGCATGATCGACGCCGCCAAGGGACTCGGCGGCCCGCAACCCGCGGAGGTCCGGCGGATGCTGGCCGGCGCCCGCGACCGGCTGGAGGCCGACCGGGCCTGGCTCGACGGCCGCCGCAAGGGTCTGGCCAATGCAAGGGCACGCCTCGACACCGCCTTCGCCGCCCTGACCCGCGAGCCCTGACGTTTGCGCGGGGCGGCCGTGTCGAAACGCTGCCGTGACAGGGCCAATATTGCGGTATAGCGCGCGCCTGACGCCTGCCGGCTGAAGCGGGCCACGCCCCGATCGGTCGCCTTGCCCCCTCTCCGCACCTTCGGCCTCTGGGCCGCCCTCGCTGCCGCGTCCGCGGTCCTCTCCTACGGACTGATGCGCGCGCAGTTCCCGGCCGCATTGCTGCTGGGGCCGATGATCGCGGCCATCGCCTTCGGGGTCGGCGGCTCGCGCCTGCGCGTGCCGCGGTCCGCCTTCCAGGCCTCGCAGGCGGCGATCGGCTGCCTCGTGGCGCACGCCGTCACCGGGCAGATCGCCCAGACCCTGCTGGAGGACGGCCCGCTCATCGTCGCGGTGGTGCTGGTGACCGTCGCGGTCAGCGGCCTCGTCGGCTGGATCCTCACCCGGCTGCGCGTGCTCCCGGGGACCACCGCGGCCTGGGGGTCGTCCCCCGGCGGCGCCTCCGCCATGGTGGCCATGGCGGAGGATTTCGGCGCCGACCCGCGCCTCGTGGCGTTCATGCAGTACGTCCGCGTCGCGGCCGTGGTGTTCTCGGCCTCGCTGGCCGCCCGGTTCCTGATGGAGACGCCGGTGCCGGGGGCCGCCGCCGGGGCCGGCGAGGTCACCGGCCCGCTCGCCCTGCTGGCGACCCTCGCGGTCGCCGTCGTGGGCGCGGGTGCGGCGCTCGTCCTGCGGGTGCCGGCCGGCGCGCAGGTCGGGCCGATGGTGCTCGGCAGCCTCCTCCACGCGACCGGGCTCGTCCGCATGGCGCTGCCGGTGCCGATCCTTGAGCTCGCCTATGCCTGCATCGGCATCTACGTGGGCCTGCGCTTCACCCGGGAGACCCTGCGCCTGACGGTCACGGCCCTGCCCGGTATCCTGGTGGCGACCTTCTCGGTCATCGCCCTGTGCGCGGCGTGGGGCTGGGGGCTGACCCTGCTCCTGCCGATCGACCTCCTGACCGCCGTCCTCGCCACCAGCCCCGGGGGCCTCGATTCCGTGGCGATCATCGCCGTCGGCTCGAAGGCCGACGTCTCCTTCGTGCTGGCGGTCCAGACCCTGCGCCTGTTCGTGGTGCTGCTCACCGGCCCGCTGCTCGCCAAGTGGATCAGCCGGTCGGTGCCGGAGACGGCCGTCCGATGAACGCCCTGGTCCTGGCCTTCCTCAATTCCTGGCGCGGCCTGCGCCACGGCGCCCGCACCGAGCGGGCCGTGCGGCAGGAGCTGATGCTCCTGGCCGTAGGCGTGCCGGTCGCCCTGGTCCTGAGCGGGACGCTGTGGGTGCGCATCGCCCTGATGGTCAGCCTGCTGCTGATGCTGGCCGCCGAGTTTCTCAACACCGCCGTCGAGAAGCTCTGCGACCATGTCCATCCGGGCCACCATCCGATGATCGGCACCGTAAAGGACCTCGCCTCCGCCGGCACCTTCATGGCGCAGATGGCGGCGCTGCTGGTCTGGGTGGCGGCCCTGGTCGACCGGCTGGGCTGACCTGCATCGCTCGGGGCGCGCTCGCATCCGCGGGCTGGAGGGTCTATCTGCCCGGCATAGCCCCGCGCATCGGCCGAGACCCAACACCGTGACGGACTACATCCGCAAGATCCTCACCGCCCGCGTCTACGACGTGGCGATCGAGAGCCCCCTCGATCCGATGCCGCGCCTGACGCAGCGCCTCGGGCGGCCGGTCCTCCTGAAGCGTGAGGACCTGCAGCCGGTCTTCTCGTTCAAACTGCGCGGCGCCTACAACAAGATGTCGGGCCTGAGCCCCGAGCAGATCGCCCGCGGCGTCGTCTGCGCGTCCGCCGGCAACCACGCGCAGGGCGTGGCGCTCGCCGCCGCCAAGCTCGGCGCGCGGGCCGTCATCGTGATGCCGCGCACCACCCCGTCGATCAAGGTCGAGGCCTGCCGGGCGCGGGGGGCCGAGGTCGTGCTGCACGGGGACGCCTTCGACGAGGCGCTCGCCCAGGCGAAGATCCTGGAGGCCGAGCAGGGCCTGACCTTCCTGCACCCGTTCGACGATCCGGACGTGATCGCCGGCCAGGGGACGATCGGCAAGGAGATCCTGCAGCAGCATACCGGGCCGATCGAGGCGATCTTCGTGCCGGTGGGCGGGGGCGGGCTCGCCGCCGGGATCGCCACCTTCGTGAAGTACCTGCGGCCCGGCACCAAGGTGATCGGCGTCGAGCCGGAGGATGCCGCCTGCATGGCCGCCGCCCTCGCCGCCGACACCCGGGTCAGCCTGCCCACGGTCGGCCTGTTCGCCGACGGCGTCGCCGTACGCCAAGCCGGCGAGGAGACGTTCCGGCTCTGCCGCGAGCATCTCGACGGGGTCATCACCGTCGACACCGACGCCATGTGCGCGGCGGTCAAGGACATCTTCGACGACACCCGCGCGATCTCGGAGCCCTCCGGCGCGCTGAGCCTGGCGGGCGCCAAGGTCTATGCCGAGCGCGAGGGTGGCGACGGCACCCTGGTCGCCATCTCGTCGGGGGCGAACCTGAACTTCGATCGCCTGCGGCACATCGCCGAACGCGCCGAGATCGGCGAGCAGCGCGAGGTCCTGCTCGGCGTCACCATCCCGGAGCGGCCGGGCGCCTACCGGTCCTTCATCCAGGCCCTCGGACCGCGGGCCGTCACCGAGTTCAACTACCGGCACGCGCCGGGCTCCGAGGCGCAGATCTTCGTCGGCATCAACGTCGCCGGCGGCAAGCGCGAGAAGCAGGGGCTGATCGCCTCCCTGCGCGAGGCGGGCTACCGCGTCCTCGACATGAGCGACAACGAGATGGCCAAGGTGCATGTCCGCTACATGGTCGGCGGCCGAGCCGTGGGCGTGGCGCACGAGCGGCTGTTCCGCTTCCAGTTCCCGGAGCGGCCGGGCGCGCTGATGAAGTTCCTCGAGGCGCTCGGTCCGGACTTCGACATCACGCTGTTCCACTATCGCAATCACGGCGCCGATTACGGCCGGGTTCTGGCCGGCATCGCGGTGCCGCCGGCTGATTGCGCCCGATTCGATTCGGTGATCGAGGCCCTCGGCTACCCGGCCACCGACGAGACCGAGAATCCGGCCTATCGCCTGTTCCTCGACGGTGAGGGTGTCGGAGCGGCGTGAGCCGGCCGCGGCCTACTCCGCCCCCTCCTCCACCGTGACGACGTCCGGCATCGCGCGCAGCTTCGCCGCAATGGCCGCGACGCTCGTTCTGGACAGGCGAACGAAGGTGACGGCGACCTCGTCGTGGTCCGGATCGGTGCCGGGGCGGACCGTGAAGCTCTGCACCCGCGAGGCGCGCTCGCCGGTGGCGGCCTGCAGCGTGTCGATGGACATCGCGCCCCTGCGGACGGTCAATCGCAGGGTCTGAGCCCGCATCCGATCGCGCCAGCGCTCCTCGAACGGCTTCACGCCGGCCAGGATGCCGACGATCAGCCCCGTCGCGGCCAGGGCCGGCACGTAGAGGCCGCTGCCGATCGCCAGCCCGATCGCCGCTACGCCCCACAGGCTCGCCGCCGTGGTGAGACCCTTCACCACCTCGCCGCGCAGCAGGATCGTCCCGGCGCCCAGGAAGCCGATGCCGGAGACCACTTGCGCGCCGATGCGGGAAGGGTCGAGCACGACGTGATCGGTGCCCAGCACGTCGGAGAATCCGAAGGCGGATACCAGCATGATCAGGCAGGAGCCGACGCAGACCAGCATGTGGGTCCGCAGGCCTGCCGCCCAGAGCAGGCGCTCGCGTTCCAGGCCGATCACGCTGCCGAACAGCGCCGCCAGCGCCAGCCGGGCCACCATCTCGCCGTTGCCGATCAGGGCCGCCTCCGTGCCGTCGTCCGAAGCAGACGATACGAGTCTGTGCGGATTTCCCGCGGGCGGATCAAGCGACCCCGAGGGCCGCCTTCTCGACCTCGTAGGCGGCGCGCACGGCGGCGCTCCCATAGGAGCGTTCCAGGCGCCGGACCGTGAAATGGGCGCGTGCGGTCGCCTGGAAGTGGTTCATGAAGGCGGCATTGACCGCCGCACCCCCAAAGGCACCGAGGATCGGCACCGCCTGAGCGGCGACTTTCTGGGACACGACGAGGCCGAAGCGCGCCGCGATCTGCGCGGTGAACCGGATCAGGGCCGGGGCCGACTGGTCGAGGAGCGTCTTGCTGCCGGCGTAGCGCGCGGCTTCGGACAAAGTCTTGGCCAGGGCGGCGCGGACCGCGAAATAGCCGCTCTCGGTGAGCGTCGCGGCCGACGCGGTCTCGGCCGAGGACCGGCCGCCGAGGGCGAAGACCTGGACGCAGGCGAGCGCCCCTTCGGGCGTCTCCAGATCCTCGCCCTCCTCCCGGGCGATCTCGGCGATCGAGCGCAGCATCAGCGTTGTGGAGACCGGAAGCTCCACGGCGAGCGTGGCGAGGCCGAACGCACCGCCGACCGCACCGGACAGCGCCGCCAGGGCCTTGTGCTTGCCGTCGCCCGAGCCGAGCATCCGGGCGATCCGGCCCTCGGCCTTCGCGGCTGCGGCGCCGAGCCCGCCGCCCTCGGCGGGGGCGAGCTGAGTCCGGGGCAGCGTCGCCAACGCGACGCGCATCGCCCCGCGCATGGCGGCCTCGGTACTGCGCCCGACGGCCTCGGTGATGGGTGCGGGCAGCGACCGGCCGATCAGGTCCAGGGGAGCGCCCGCCGCCGCCGAGAGCCGCGCGGCGAGGCTCGGCCGTTCCAGCACCTGCACGGCCCGGCGCAGGGCGGCGAGGTCGGCATCGCTCAGAACCGTCTCTTGCGTCGCCGCCGGCAGGATCTCGCCGGCGCGGGTGAGGTCGCTCGTGCTCATCCGTGGATCCCTGGATCTGTCGCGCTCACGCCGCTCCCGGGGCGCGCGCCGTGGAAGGAAGCTCGGGCGCCGGGATGCGGTTCCCCGCCCCCGGTCCGTCCTGTGCGTCCGCGGCCGCCGCCTGACCGCTGCGCCGCCCCACGGCGAGGCACAGCAGCAGCACCGGGATGCCCACCAGTGAGGTCATCACGAAGAAGGCCGGATAGCCGATCGCCGCGACGATAAAGCCCGACGCGCCGGCGACCAGCTTGCCCGGCAGCGCGTAGAGCGAGGAGAACAGCGCGTACTGCGTCGCCGCGTAGGCCGGGCTGGTCAGGCTCGACATGTAGGCGATCAGCACGATGCCAGCGAAGGAGCCGCAGAAATTCTCGATGGAGATGGCCACCGTCAGGCGCCACAGGTCCGGTGCGCCGGCCGAGAGCCACGCGAAGGCGAGGTGCGAGGACGCGGCCAGGAAGGCACCGATGAGAAGGGTCGGGAACAGCCCGAGGCGGGCCAGCGCCCAGCCGCCCGCAAATCCCCCCGCGATGCCGACCCAGATGCCGTAGAGCTTCGTGACGGTGGCGATCTCCTTCAGGTCGAAGCCCAGCGTCCGGTAAAGCGGGCTCGCCATCACCCCCGACAGGAAGTCCGGAAGCCGGAACAGGGCCACGAGCAGCAGGATGCCCCAGAGGGCACCGCCGAAGCGGCCATGCAGCTCGGTCAGCGGCTCCAGCACGGCCTGGCGCATCGACCAGAGCCGCGATCGGCCGGGCGTCTCCGCCCGGGCGGCACGCTGGATGTCGAAGGCCGGGGCCAGCAAGGCCGCGATCATCCCGACGAGCATCAGGGCGGCCATTATCAGGTAGGCCAGCGTCCAGCCTCCGGCCGCGGCGATGAACAGCGCGCCCGCGCCGGCGGTGATCAGGCCGATGCGGTATCCGAGGTTCGAGGTCGCGGCCAGGATGCCCTGGAAGTCGCTGCCGGCGGCGTCGATGCGCCAGCCGTCGATCACCACGTCCTGGCTGGCGGCGCAGAACGCCACCAGGAACGCCCCGAGGCCGAGGAGCGCGAGGTTGGTCTTGGGATCGGAGAAGGCCATCAGGATGAGGCACAGGGCCACCGCAGCCTGGGTGGTGACCATCCAGGCCCGTCGGCGCCCGAGGCGGGCGCCCAGAACCGGGACGTTCAGCCGGTCGATGGCGGGCGCCCAGAGGAATTTCAGCGAGTAGGGCAGCGCCACGTAGCTGAACAGGCCGATCGCCCGAACGTCGATGTCCGAGAAGGCGAGCCGGAGCGTGAAGGTTCCCAGGACCAGAAGGAGCGGCAGGCCCGAGGAGAACCCGAGCGCCAGCATGAGCACGATCCGCCGGTCCTCGACGATATCGCGGAGCCGGAAGCGACGGTTCGCCTGTGGCGGGTTGGCCATGGCATGGAACTCCTGAGCCTGCGTGGCCTTGATCCCGCGAAATCGTGGCAGCCTTACGCCGCACCGTTCGTCGCTGGATCGTGATGTTTTGCGCCCCATTCTTGGTAGAAGCTTGCTTAACGCGGCGTCCACGTTCCGCGGATCGCGGTGTGTCGGTGACGCCGCCGGACGAACGGGTATGCCGCCTGACCGTGGAATGATGCGTTGATTGTCCCATCCGAGTCCGGTCCACCGTTGGCGACGCTCGTCGACGCGTTCGCCCGCAGCCCTACGCCCATGGTGATCACCGATGCCCGCGTCCCCGACAACCCGATCACCTGGGCGAATGCCGCGTTCCTTCAGGTGACGGGCTATGCCGCCGACGAGATCGTCGGGCGCAATTGTCGGATGCTGCAGGGGCCGGGCACCGACCGGTTTACCGTCGAGCGGATCCGCTCGGCCGTCGAGGCCGCCGAGCCGATCTCGGTCGAGCTGCTGAACTACCGGAAGGACGGGACGACCTTCTGGAACGCCATGACCATCACCCCGGTCAGCGACGCCGAAGGTCTCGCCTACTACTACGCCGCCCAGGCGGACATGACGTATGTCCACCAGATGGAGGTGTCGATGCGCGGCACCAACGACGAGCTGGAGCGGCTCGTCAACGCGCGGACCCACGACCTGACCGCGGCCCTGGAGCAGAAGACGGCGCTGCTGCACGAGGTCGATCACCGGGTGAAGAACAATCTTCAGGTGATCTCCTCGCTGATGCTGCTGAAGGCCCGGCGCACGCCGGAAGGCGAGGCCCGGGAGGCGCTTCAGGGCATGGCGGAACGGATCGGCGCGCTCTCGACGGCGCACCGGATGCTCTATTCCGAGGGCGACTGCACGCATTTCAATCTCGGTGATTTCACGACCGAGTTCCTGGCCGACATGAATGCCGGCCTCGACCCGGACCGGTGCCGCGTCGAGGCCGATGTCGAGTCGATCGCGGTCGCGGCCGCCATGGCGGCGCCGCTCGCCCTGATGATCCACGAGCTCACGGCGAACGCCCTGCGCCACGCCTTCCCGGGCGAGCGCGAGGGGCGCGTCTCCATTCTCGCCCGCCGCACCGACCGGGGCATGCACATGTCGATCCGCGACGACGGCGTGGGTTTCGCCGCCGCGTCGCCGAACCCGGCGGGCTTCGGGCGGAATCTCGTGGAGATGGTCGTCCGGCAGATGCGCGGGACCATCGCGTGGGCGGATGCCGGCCCGGGCACGACCGTCGAGATCGATATTCCGCTCCAGCCGCCGGCTTGAGAAATCGGTTTGGACGCATCAAGCTCGGCGGCCGCGGAGCCGGAGGACGGAGGTCGCATGGGGATCGGGAACGCCGCCGCGGATGTCGGGCTCCGCATCCTCGTGGTCGAAGACGAGGCCCTGATCGCCCTCGAACTCGAAAGCCTCCTGGACGATCTCGGGCACGTCACCGTCGGTGTCGCCGGCAACGCGATCGAGGCCATCGCGATGGGCCGGTCCACCGCGCCCGACGTGGCACTGGTCGACATTCACTTGGTCGACGGCCCGACCGGCATCGACGTCGCCCGCGCCCTGTCGGCCGACCGGCGCACAACCGTGGTTTTCATGACCGCCAACGCCAAACGCATCCCCGCCGATTTCGCAGGGGCGATCGGGGTGATCGCCAAGCCTTATTCGGAGCGTGTGGTGGCCAGCACCCTCGACTACGTTGCAGACCGCCGGGCCGGCCGCGACGAGCCGGCCTGTCCCGACGGGTTCAGCCTCGCTCCGCTCTGAGCCCCTTGTCGCGGCGCGGATCCGACCTCCGATGCGCAGACGCGGCGTTCGGGCCGGCGGTCCGCTTCGGCTTCCCCTCAGCCCCGGCCCGCGCGCTCGCGCTTCAGCCGGTATAGTGCATCGAGTGCCTCCCGCGGCGTGAGCGCGTCGGGATCGATGGCGTCGAGCATCGTCCCGAGGGTATCCTCCGGCGGCGGCTCCGGCGGCGGCGGCGGTGCCAGGGCGGCGAAGAGCGGCAGGTCGTCGATCTTGGCGCGCGCTGGACGGCCCCGCTCGGCCTTCTCGAGGCTCTTCAGGATGGCGCCGRCCCGGGTCACGACGCTGCCGGGCAGGCCTGCGAGCCGCGCCACCTGAAGGCCGTAGCTGCGTTCGGCCACCCCCGCCACGACCTCGTGCAGGAACACGACGCCGTCCCGGTGTTCGGCCACCTTCAGGGTCGCGTTCTCCAGCCGCGCCAGCCGGTCGCCGAGGGCGGTCAGCTCGTGGAAATGCGTCGCGAACAGCGCCCGGCAGGCATTCACCTCGTGGAGGTGCTCCAGGCAGGCCCAGGCGATCGACAGGCCGTCGAAGGTCGCCGTCCCGCGTCCGATCTCGTCCAGGATTACCAGGGAGCGCCGCGTCGCCTGATTGAGGATCGCGGCGGTCTCGACCATCTCGACCATGAAGGTCGATTGTCCACGGGCGAGGTCGTCGGCGGCGCCGACCCGGGAGAACAGACGGTCGACCCGCCCGATCCGCGCCTCCGCGGCCGGTACGAAGGCGCCCATCTGGGCGAGGACCGCGATCAGCGCGTTCTGGCGCAGGAAAGTCGACTTGCCGCCCATGTTCGGGCCGGTGATCAGCCGGATCCGGCCGCGCGTGTCGCCCGAGAGGTCGCAGTCGTTGGCGATGAACGGCTCGCCCGCCCGGCGCAAGGCCGCCTCGACCACCGGATGGCGGCCGCCGACCACGACGAAGCTCAGGGATTCGTCGACGACGGGCCGTCGCCAGTCGAGTTCGACGGCGAGTTCCGCCTGGCTGGCCGCTACGTCCAGTCCGGCCAGCGCCTCGGCCACTTCGGCGATCGGCTCGGCCCTGGCGAGGATGCGGGCCGCGAGGTCATCGAAGACCGCGGCTTCCAGGGCAAGCGCCCGGTCGGAGGCACCCGAGATCTTCGACTCGAGTTCACCCAGCGCGACGCTGGTGAAGCGCATGGCGTCCACCATGGTCTGCCGGTGGACGAACTCGCTCTGGAGACCTTTGAGGCAAGCCTCGCCGACGGATTGCGGGACCTCGATGAAATAGCCGAGCAGGTTGTTGTGCTTGATGCGCAGGGTGCGGCAGCCGGTCTGCTCGGCATAGCGGGCCTGCAGGGCGGCGATCACCTTGCGCGAATCCTGGCCGAGGGTCCGCGCCTCGTCGATCTCGGGGTGGTAGCCCTGCCGCACGAAGCCGCCGTCACGTCGGCTCAGGGGCAGTTCGTCGGCCAGAGCGGCCCCCAGGGTGTCGATCAGCTCAGGGTCGGCGGCGGCCAAGTGCTCGGCCAGGCGTGCGAGATCCGACGGCAGATCGGCGACAGCGGCGAGGCGTGCGCCGAGATCGGCCGCGACGGCGAGGCCGTCCCGTATGGCGGCCAGGTCACGGGGGCCGGCGCGGCCGAGGCCGGTACGAGACAGCGCCCGGGCGAGATCGGGCGCGCGCGCCAGGGTGTCGCGCAACGCGCCGCGCAGGCGCCCGTCCTCCACGAGATGGGCGACGGCCGCGTGCCGCCGGGCGATGGCGTCGAGGTTGGTGAGCGGGCCGGCGAGATGCTCGGCGAGCAGCCGCGCGCCGTTGGCCGTGACCGTACGGTCGATCGTGGCGAGGAGGCTGCCGGCGCGCTCCCCCGACAGGGTCCGGGTGAGTTCGAGGTTGGCGCGGGTCGCGGCGTCGATCGCCAGGGTGGCGCCGCCGTCCTCGCGGGACGGGACCGCCAGGGGCGGCCGGGCGGCGAGCTGGGTGCGGGCGATGTAGAGCAGCGCCGCACCGGCCGCCGCGGTCTCGGCTCGCGTGAACTGGCCGAACCCGTCCAGCGTCGCGACGCCGTACTGCTCCCGCAGGCGCCGCTCGGCGGCGGCGGGCTCCAGTTCGGCCTGGGCCAGGGGCACGATCGCGGCGCGGCTGTCCTGCCAGATCCGCGCCAGAGCCGGATCGGCGTGGATTGCCTCCGACAGGACGATCTCGCGGGGATCGTGCCGGGCGATGGCACCCGCGAGGTCGCCGCCCGCGACCTCGCTCAGGGAAAACCGCCCGGTGGAGATATCGACCGCCGCGAGGCCGTAGGTGACTGCGCCCTCGCCGGTCTTCCGGCGGCCGATCGCCAGGAGGAGGTTGGCCCGGGCGGGATCGAGGAGCCGATCCTCCGTGATCGTCCCCGGGGTGACGAGGCGCACGACTTCCCGTCGCACCACCGATTTCGGGCCGCGCTTCTTGGCCTCGGCGGGATCCTCGGTCTGCTCGCACACGGCGACCCTGTGGCCGAAGGCGATGAGGCGGTGGAGGTAGTCGTCGGCCCGGTCGACCGGCACGCCGCACATCGGAATCTCGTTGCCCGCGTGCTTGCCGCGCTTGGTCAGGACAATGCCGAGGGCTCGGGAGGCGGTTTCGGCGTCCTCGAAGAACAGCTCGTAGAAGTCTCCCATCCTGTAGAACAGGAGGCAGTCCGGATTGGCCGCCTTGATCTCGATGTACTGCGCCATCATCGGCGTGGCGCCGACCGGATCCAGGCCGGGCGTGGGCAGGGGCGTCGTGTCGACGGCGGGGCGGGCGGCGGTTCGGGCCATGGCGTCTCTTAGCAGAGCACCGGCTCCGAATCAGGACGCACGCGCCGACGCGGCTGGGGAGAAGGCGCATCGCCGGTGGATGGAGCGCCGGGCCGAGGCACTGCCGGACTTCAGTAGCGCGGGCCGCCCGTGGTGTTGCCGAGTTGCTGCTGGTAGCCGGGCCGCGATGGGTTCCTGGCGTTCGGGTTGCCGTGGCGCATCGTGTTCATGCGGCGCATGCGGCGCTCGTGCCGGGTCGAATGATGGCGATGCATCCGATGATGATGCATGCGGTGGTGACGATGCATCGCCGCGGTCTCGACCATGTCGGAGGCGGTCAGGCCGGGCTGGGGCGCCACGGGGGTAGCCTGAGCAATCCCGGTTCCGGCGAGCAGGCCGGCGAAGATCACGCCGGTGGTCAGGAAGGAACGAAACGACATGGTGGCCAAACTCCGATCGGTCTGTACGAGACCCCACTAAAGAAATTTATGGTCGCAAAGTTCCGGGGCACCGCCAGAAAATAATGATGCGCCGTGGAGAAAGTCTGCGGATTAAACCCGCGGTCTTCCACGACCCATTGTCCTGCCTTGGACACTGTCGATATTTATCCGTGTATTCATGCCGATCCTGCAATCAGACCGCGTGATGCCGGCGGCGGAGCGCTATCTCAGCTCAGGAAGGCGATCAGGTCCGCGTTGACCGCTGCGGGCTGCTCGTGCGCGATCCAATGGCTGGCGCGCGGGTACCAATGGATCCGGCCGTAGTCGCAGACGGCGAGGCTCGTCTCCGCCAGCCCGGGCTGCAACGCGGTATCCTGCCGGCCCCAGAGAATCAGCGTCGGCACGCGGACGCGGGGCGGCGTCATACGCGGCAGGCGCACCAGAGCCCGATACCAGTTGAGCATGGCCGTCATCGCGCCGGGCTGCATCCAGGCCTCGACGTAGCGGTCGAGATCGGCGGTCGCGAAGGCACCGGGTCGGCTGGTGTTCGACAGCGCCCGGCGCAGGGCGCGGCAGCGGTCCGCCATGAGCAGCCGCTCGGGAAGGTGGGGAAGCTGGAACAGGCCCACATAGGTGCTGCGCAGCCACTGGCCCGGATGGTGCCGCATGTAGGCGCCGACCACGGCGGGATGGGGCGCGTTCAGGATCGCCAGCCGGTCGATCCGTTCGGGGTACCGGCTGGCCACCCACCACGCGACGAGGCCGCCCCAATCATGGCCGACCAGCCGCACCGTGGGCGCCGCGTACGCGTCGGCCAGCGCCAGGACATCGTCCGCCAGCCGGTCCAGGTGATAGGCCGCGATCCCGTCCGGCTTGTCGCTGAGGCCGTAGCCGCGCTGGTCCGGCGCGATCACATGGAGGCCCGCTGCGGCGAGCGGTCCGAACTGGTGGCGCCAGCCGTACCAGAATTCCGGGAAGCCGTGCAGCAGGATGGTTGGCGGTCCCGTCTCCGGGCCGGCCTCGGCCACGTGCAGACCGATCTCCGGCAGCGCGACCCGGCGAAACCGCACACCCGCGACGTCCATGCTGTCCCGTGCTCCGTCATGCCCGGCGGAGAACGCCCGTGCGGGTGCGGGCGATCCGTTCAGAACCCGAGCGCAGTACAGACGCCGGCCTCCGAGGAGAGCTGGTCCCTCAACCGGTCCGGCGAAGTCCGGGTCCAGAGGCACAGGAGCACGAAGGCCGCGCCGTGCAGCACGGATTCCGCGGCGGTCCGGTCGGACGGGGCGTTCCGGTCGCGCGCCGGTCCGGCGGCGGGGAGGATCGCAGGCGTCGCATGGTGGATCATGGCATGAAGCTCCGAAGGATGTTCCTGCCGGAGAGATCGACGCCGCCGGCGCCGTGTTACAGGGCCGGCGGCGTCGCGCGTGCGCTGCCGCACGCCGACCTATCAGCGCATCGGGTCGAGCCAGCCCGCGAGCGCACCGGTTTCCAGGCCAGAMCGGGTTTCCCGGTAGCCGAGTTCCGCCGATTCCCGGAAGCGCGACCACGCCCGCAGATCGATGCCCGCGAGCCGGGGCTTGAGCACGGCGGTTGCGTGGGCCGCCGCCATCAGGCTCTGGGCATCGCTCGACACGGTGGCGGCGCGCAGGAGGAGCGGCGCGAGCCCGGGCATCGCCAGGGGCGAGCCGATCAGCCTGCGCACGAGCCGGCCGCCCCAGCCGCGCTGCGGCATGTCCTGGAACGCCCGGTCGGATCCGACGTCGACGGCCAGCACCGGGCCGCGCTCCATTCCGGCGGCCACGTCGGCCGGGACGTTGTTCATCATGCCGCCGTCGACCAGCACGCCCTCGTCGCAGAGCACCGGCGGCAGCAGTCCGGGGATGGCGATGCTGGCCCGCAGCGCCTTCGGCAGGTCGCCCGAGCGGTGCACCATGGTGTCGCCGGTCGTCAGGTTCGACGAGACGCAGAAGAACGGCAGCCAGAGGTCCTCGATCCGCACGCCGCCGTAGCGCGCGGCCAGCCCGGCATCGACCTTGGCGCCGCGGGTCAGGGCGTGCAGCGGCAGCGTGTAGTCGTTGATCGGGTTGCTGGTGGCAAAGAACGTCTCGATCTGCGCCTGGATCTCCGTGATGCTCCAGCCCATGGCGAGGCTCGCCGCGATGACCGCACCCATGCTGGTCCCGCCGACGAAGTCCGGCGCGCAGGACGCCTCGTCCAGGGCCTTGAGGACGCCGAGATGGGCGAGCCCACGGGCACCCCCGCCGCCCAGGACGAGGCCCCGCGCCGCCCCGCTGACGAGCCGGGCGAGGCGATGGAGATCCGTCTGGCGGCCGTCCCGGACCTGGATCCGCAGTGCCGCCGGCAAGGCCGCGACCTCCGGATGCAGGGGCTTCGGGCGCTGCGCCGCGGGATCCTGGCGGACGACGAGGTCCATGCGGATCCAGTCGGAGCGCACGCGGTCGAGATAGGCCGCAGCCCCCGGCCGCGGCGGCGCGCCGGGTTCGGCCAGGAGCAGGATATGGTCGCCCCGCCGCTGGCTCTGGCGGCACCAGGGGCAGTCGATCTCGTGCGCCGCGAAGATCGTGCGCGCGTGCCGATTTTCGAAACCCTGGAACCACGCCTCGTCGGCGCCGTCCGGCCAGTCCGTCAGGCATCCGGTTTCGCCGGGCAGCAGGGCGTCGAGGGCAGTGGCGAGCTGGTGCGCCGTCACGGCCGGGTCCGGACCATCCGTGACGGCCAGGACCGTGAAGATCCGCGGCGCGTGGTGGACCGAATAGCCGTCGTTGCGCGCCCGCAGGCGGTCGGCGAGCATGCGGGCGAAATAGAGCAGCGTGTGCGGATGCTCGGCGATGACCGCCTCGAAGGCCTCGCGGGTGAGCTTCAAGAGGTGCGAGTCGCGCAGGGCCATGACGGTCGCCGCCCGGGGGGCGTCCGACAGCAAGGCCATCTCGCCGAAGGTCTCGGGCGGTCTGAGACGCGCGACCCGGGTCGGACGCCCGGCATGGTCCCGGGCCGACACGCCCACGACCCCCGAGACCAGGGTGTAGAGCGCATCACCCGTCTCGCCCTGCTCGAACAGGGTCCGGCCGCCTGCCACCGCCATCGGGACCATGCGCGCCCGCACGGCCGCGACCGCCGGAGCGTCGAGTCCGGCGAGGAACGGGATGTCCGGTGCGCTCACGCCGGCACCGCCGCGTCGATCATCCTGCGCAGACCTGCCGACGAACCCGATCGCATCGTGGCGCTCCCCTCCCCGTCCCCTCTGCTTCGCACCACCATAGTGCACAGCATGGGGACGCTAAGCCCCGTGACCGTCACCCGCATCTGAAACGTCTGTCCCTTCGCGCCGCGTCGCCCATCCGCTACAGGCGGAGCAAAGGCGAAACCGGGAGGAAGGCATGTCGAGGGCTGATCGGATCGCGATCGTGACCGGGGCGGGGACGGGGGTCGGCAAGGCCGCCGCCCTGGCGCTCGCCGGCGCCGGATGGCGCGTGGTGCTGTCCGGGCGACGGCAGACCCCCCTCGACGAGGTCGCCGCGCAGATCGGCGGAGACCGGGCGCTCGCGGTGTCCACCGACGTGACCGACCCGGAGTCGATCGCCGCCCTGTTCGCCCGCACGCAGGCCGCGTTCGGCCGCCTCGACCTGCTCTTCAACAATGCCGGGATCGGCGCGCCGGCCGTGCCCCTGGAGGACTTGCCGCTCGAGACGTGGCGGCAGGTGGTCGACACCAACCTGACCGCGCTGTTCCTCTGCACCCAGCACGCCTTCCGGATCATGCGCGACCAGGATCCCCGCGGCGGCCGGATCATCAACAACGGCTCGATTTCGGCGCATGCCCCCCGGCCGAACTCCATCGCCTACACGGCGACCAAGCACGCCGTGACCGGCCTGACCAAGGCGACCTCCCTCGATGGGCGCGCCTACGACATCGCCTGCGGCCAGATCGACATCGGCAATGCCGACACCCCCATGGGCGGCAAGATGAAGGCCGGCGTCCCTCAGGCAGACGGCTCCCTGCGCGCCGAGGCGGTGATGGATCCGGACCATGTCGGCCAGGCGGTGCTGTCGATGGCGAACCTGCCGCTCGAGACCAACGTGCAGTTCATGACCATCATGGCCACCAAGATGCCGTTCGTCGGTCGCGGCTGAGCCGTCCGGACCGTCGCCGGGACGCAAGCACATCCGAACTCCGGGTTCGTCTAACCTTGAGCCGCGACCGGCTTTGCCCGCGCTCCGGGTCCCTCGGGATGTCGCGGCCGCGCTCCGACGCACCATGAGCCGGCGGCACCGCTGTGCGGCCCGCGTCGGCACGCATCGCGCGCCCGCAGGCTCCGCTTCGGTCTCTCCGAGGCCGCGGTGAACCCGGCAGGTTCCGGTTTGCGATCCGCGAAGCGCCAGCCGTCGATCGCGTCTCCGACGGGAATCCACAGCCGACCGATTTTGGAGCGCGATCGGCACCCTCCGATTGACGCCCCGTTCTATAACTCATACAAATCAGGCAACCTTGGCGGCCGAGGTGAAACCCGGCCCCGCAAGAAGACCGCATGCGCCGCTTGCGCGCCGACTTCGACGCTTGGCCGCCGGTCACCTCGGGCCACGCTGGATCCTGTCCGTGTGCCCGGCACCACGTGATTAACGGCATCGTCGCTACTTTGACAGATGCTTCCGTGTAGATCGTGGGCTTTATCGCCGCAAAGCGGTGTCATCTGAAGATAAAGACGGTCATATTCGAGTAGGTATGATCGATTTTAGAGTGATCATTATTAAATAATTCGAAGAATAAAACAAAAATGAGGGGGGAATTATGAACATAAAGAGATTGATTATAAGTTCGATCCTTGGTTCGGCGCTCTTAGGGGCGCCTGCCGCCACCTCGGCGCAGGCTGCCGATGGGGATCCGATCGGGGTCGCCATGCCGACGAAGTCGTCGCAGCGGTGGATCGATGACGGAAACAACATCGTCAGGCTTCTGAAAACCAAAGGCTACAAGCCGGATCTGCAATACGCGGACGACGATATCCCCACACAGCTCGCTCAGATCGAGAACATGCTCACGAAGGGGGTGAAGATCCTGGTTGTCGCCTCCATCGACGGCACCACCCTCAGCGATGTGCTGGCGAAGGCGAGCGAGCGCGGCGTCAAGGTCATCGCCTACGACCGGCTCATCAAGGGGACGCCGAACGTCGACTATTACGCCACCTTCGACAACTACAAGGTCGGCGTCCAGCAGGCGACCTCCATCGTCGACGCCCTCGGGCTGAAGGACGGCAAGGGTCCGTTCAACATCGAGCTGTTCGGCGGCTCACCCGACGACAACAACGCATACTTTTTCTACGACGGTGCCCTGTCGGTGCTGAAGCCCTACATCGACGCCAAGAAGCTGGTGGTCCGCTCGGGCCAATTCGGCATGGACAAGGTCTCGACCCTGCGCTGGGACCCCGCGACCGCCCAGGCCCGGATGGATAACCTGCTCTCGGCCTATTACGGCAACGCCCATCTCGATGCGGTGCTCTCGCCCTATGACGGCATCTCCACCGCCATCCTCTCGTCGGTGAAGAGCGTCGGCTACGGCTCCGGCGGGGTGACGCTGCCGGTGGTCAGCGGCCAGGACGCCGAGCTGCAAGCGGTGAAGTCGATCATCGCGGGCGAGCAGACGGCGACGATCTTCAAGGACACCCGCGATCTGGCCAAGGTCACGGTGGCGATGATCGACGCCATCGAGGCCGGCCGGCCGCCGGAGATCAACGACGCGAAGACTTACGACAACGGCAAGAAGATCGTCCCGTCCTACTTGCTGACCCCGGTGATCGTCACCAAGGCCAACTGGAAGCCGGCCCTGGTCGACACCGGCTACTATACCCTCGACCAGCTCAAGTGACCGAAGCCGGGACCGAAGGGTCCCGTTCGATCCCGGTCCCGCGCCGACATCGCCGGCGCGGGGTGCGCACGTGCAGTCCGAGCTGGAAGGCGCCGCATGCAGCCCATCCTCGAAATGCGGGGAATTTCCAAGACGTTCCCCGGCGTCAAGGCCCTCGACGACGTCAACCTCACTGTCGAGCCCGCCGAGATCCTCGCCCTGGTCGGCGAGAACGGTGCCGGGAAGTCGACGCTCATGAAGGTCCTGAGCGGCGTCTATCCCCACGGGTCCTACGAGGGGGAGATCGTCTACGAGGGCCGCCCCGGCCAGTTCCGGAACATCACCGACAGCGAACGACTCGGGATCGTGATCATCCACCAGGAACTGGCCCTGGTCCCGTACCTGTCGATCGCCGAGAACATCTTCCTGGGCAACGAGCCGGCCCGGTTCGGGATCATCGACCGCGACCGGGTCTATGCCCGCGCCCGCGAGCTGATGGCCCTGGTGGGGCTCCACGAGAATCCCGAAACCCTCGTCACCCAACTCGGTGTCGGGAAGCAGCAGCTCGTCGAGATCGCCAAGGCGCTCTCCAAGAAGGTCAGGCTGCTGATCCTCGATGAGCCGACCGCGAGCCTCAGCGAGACGGACAGCGAGGCCCTGCTGCGGCTGCTGCTGCGCTTCAAGGCGCAGGGCATCGCGTCCATCCTGATCTCCCACAAGCTCAACGAGATCGCCAAGGTCGCCGACCGGATCACCGTCCTGCGCGACGGCACCACCGTCGAGACCCTTCACTGCCGCAGCGAAGCGATCGACGAGGACCGCATCATCCGGGCGATGGTCGGCCGTACCCTGGCGAACCGCTATCCGGTGCGCGTGCCGCGGATCGGCAACGTGCTGATGGAGGTGCGGGACTGGACGGTCCACCACCCCGTCCATGCCGAACGGACCGTGGTGCGCAACGTCAGCCTGAGCCTGCGCAGGGGCGAGATCGTCGGGATCGCTGGGCTGATGGGCTCGGGCCGGACGGAATTCGCCATGAGCCTGTTCGGCCGGTCCTACGGGCAGGGCATCGGCGGCACCGTCCGGATCGATGGTGCGGCGGTCGACGTCTCGACGGTCGAGCGGGCGATCGCGGCGGGCCTCGCTTACGTCACCGAGGACCGCAAACAGCTCGGGCTCGTGCTCGGCGAGGACATCGCCAGGAACACGACCCTGGCGAATCTGCCGGGCATCTCCACCGCCGCGGTGATCGACGAGGACGCCGAGCACCGGGTGGCGAGCGGCTACCGCACGAAGATGCGCATCCGTTCCTTCGGGGTGACGCAGCAGACCGTCAATCTGTCGGGTGGGAACCAGCAGAAGGTCGTGTTGAGCAAGTGGCTGTTCACCCAGCCCAAGGTGCTCATCCTCGACGAGCCGACCCGCGGCATCGATGTCGGCGCCAAGTACGAGATCTACAGCATTATCAACGAGCTGGCCGATGACGGCCGGGGCGTCCTGGTGATCTCCTCCGAGATGCCCGAGCTGCTCGGTCTCTGCGACCGGATCTACGTGATGAACGAAGGGCGCTTCGTCGGCGAGTTTCCCCGCGCCGAGGCCAGCCAGGAAGCGATCATGCGCGCCATCATGCGCGCCAAGGACCTGAACGGATGAACGAAGTTTCTGCGAGCAAGGCCATGGTTCCCGGCCGCGAAGGACTGCCGGCCTCCAGTGCCGCCACCGAGCCCCGGCTGCGCCGCGGCGTCTTCGCGATGACGCAGCTGCGCGAATACGGTCTCGTGTTCGCGCTGGCCGCGATCACCCTGTTCTTCGAGTACGCGACGGGCGGCGTGCTGTTCCAGCCGCTGAACCTCACCAACCTGATCCTGCAGAACAGCTACGTCGTCGTCATGGCTCTGGGCATGTTGCTGGTCATCGTAGCCGGCCATATCGACCTGTCGATCGGCTCTGTCGTCGGCTTCGTGGGCGCGCTGGCGGCGCTCCTGATGGTCCGCTTCGGGTTCGACCCGCTGTCCGCCACCGCCGTGTGTCTCGTGGTCGGCGCGGTCATCGGTGGGCTGCAGGGCTACATCGTGGCCTATCTGGCCATTCCGAGCTTCATCGTCACCCTGGCCGGCATGCTGGTCTTCCGCGGCCTGACCCAGGCGCTCCTGCAGGGCGCTTCCATCGGCCCGTTCCCGGAGGTGTTCCAGCTGCTCTCCAAGGGCTTTCTGACGAATTTCGCCGGTCCCTGGACGGCGCTCCTGATCGCCCTCGTGCTCACGACGGTGGGGGTCGGCCTGAATTGGCGCCGCCGGCGGGCGCGGGTCAGGAGCGGCGGCCCGGTGGCTTCCCCGGCAGCCTTCATCCTCCGCAACGGCGTCACCGCGATCGTGATCCTCGCCTTCGCGTACCAGATGAGCGCCTATCGCGGCCTGCCCAACGTCCTGCTCGTCATGTTCGGGCTGGTGGTGGTGTACGGCTTCGTCACGACCCGGACGACGATCGGGCGTCGGATCTACGCGCTGGGGGGCAACATCAAGGCCGCCCGCCTGTCCGGCATCAGGACGGAGCGCCTGACCTTCCTGACCTTCGCCAACATGGGCGCGCTGGCGGCCCTCGCCGGCATGATCTTCGTCGCCCGTCTCAACACCGCCAATTCGAAGGCCGGCATCGGCTTCGAACTCGACGTGATCGCGGCCTGCTTCATCGGCGGGGCCTCGGCGGCCGGGGGGATCGGCAAGGTCTCGGGCGTGGTGATCGGCGCGTTCATCATCGGCATCATGAACAACGGTATGTCGATCCTGGGGATCGGGGTCGATTGGCAGCAGGTGATCAAGGGGGCCGTCCTGCTGGCTGCCGTCTGCCTGGACGTTCACAACAAGAACAACCGTCTCTGAGCGACCGCACGCTCGTCGGGCCTGAAACGTTAGGCACGCGTCAGGTCTGGCGGGGCGTCTGCCTGTCGCTGTTGCGCCGCCGGTGCGTCGCCACGTCGGGCAGGCGGGACGCCGGCTGTCGCACCTGCATCAGGAGCATCCGGTGGGGCTGGGGACCCTTCGGCGTCGACATCTCCGGTGCATCCGCGGCGGCTTCCCCCGACGGCACCGCATCCGGCGCCCGCGGCGCGGGCGCCCGGGAACGCGGAAGCGCGGAGAACCCGGCGCACAGGATCAGGCACGAGAGCCCGATCAGGATTCCCTCTCGTGACGGCTCCGGATGGGTCATCAGGTAGCCGAGGCCGCCGAGGCCGAAACCGGCGGCCAGAAGGCTCAAGGTCGGATCGTTGGATTGCACGCCCGATCATCGGGCGCGCGCGGTTACGGTCCGGTCAATCCGATCCGCGCAATCGACGGCATCCGGAAGATTCAGGTCTTGCGCGCGACCGTGAAGCGGGCGGCGTCGCGCAGTATGCGCGCGCCCTCCCCCCATGACGAGACCGCATCCTCGCAGACGCCGACGAGACGGTCGCACTCGGCCCGGGCTCCGTCGAGGCCGAGGCGGTCGACGAGGGTGGCCTTGCCGGCATCCTTGTCCTTGCCGGTGGCTTTTCCCATCGCCTCCGGTGAGGCCTCCCGGTCGAGGATGTCGTCGGCGATCTGGAAGGCTTGGCCCAGGGCGAGGCCGTAGCGCAGGAGGGCGGCCCGCTGGCTCTCGTCGGCGCCGCCGACGAGAGCGCCGGCCTCCACCGAGAAGGCGAGGATCGCCCCGGTCTTCATCGCCTGCATCCGCAGGGTGTCGTCGACGTCCATGTTGGCCGTGCCGAACCGGCCCTCGGCGGTGAGGTCGAGGAGCTGGCCGCCGACCATGCCGCCCAGGCCCGAGGCGCGGGCGAGGCCGAGCACGAGATCGGCGCGGATGCGCGCGTCCGGCTGCCAGGCCGGGTCGGCGACGATCTCGAAGGCCAGCGTCTGCAGGGCATCGCCGACCAGGATCGCGGTCGCCTCGTCGTAGGCCTTGTGCACCGTCGGCTTGCCGCGGCGCATGTCGTCGTCATCCATGGCGGGCAGGTCGTCGTGGACGAGGCTGTAGCAGTGGACCAGCTCGACGCCGGCCCCCGCGGCCAGTGCCGCGGCCTCCGAACCGCCGAGCATCCGCGCGGTCTCGATGGCGAGGAACGGCCGGAGACGCTTGCCGCCGCCGAGCACGGCATGGCGCATCGCCTCCATCAGGCGGGGCGGCCGGGCGATCTCGCCGGGGCCGACGGCGGGGCCGAGGCGCTCGACCAGGAAGGTCTCGACCATCCCGGCGACCTCCGTCAACCTGTGGGTAAAATCGGCGGCCGGCGTGACTGCCTTGACCGAACCGGTCGGGGCCTGCGTTGAGGGGGTCGGGGTCATCGGGCTTACGTCCGGTCCTGGCCTTGCGAAAACCAATCGGGTGTCAGTTGGGCGGGGATGGGCTCACGGTGAACGGGGCTGGACGCAGGCGGGAGACGGCAGGTCGCGACCTTCCGCTCGCGCGCCCGCGCCGTTCCCGCCGTGTCCGCCGGATCATGGGAGCCGTGCTGCTGCTCCCCGCCGTCGGGTTCGTCCTCGCGCTGACGTTGGCGCTCGTCTATAGCGCGGTGATGCCGCCGTCGACCCTGATGCTCGGCCGGTGGTTGACGCTTCAACCGGTAAGCCGGGATCCTGTCCCGCTCTCCGCCATCGCGCCGGCCCTGCCCCAGGCGGTGATCGCCTCGGAGGATCAGCGCTTCTGCCTGGATCACGGGGTCGATTTCGGGGCGATCCGCGACGTGGTCGAGGATGAGGATTCGCCGAACCGCGGCGCCTCGACCATCGCCATGCAGACCGTGAAGAACGTCTTCCTCTGGCCCGGCCGCTCCTACATCCGCAAGGCCATCGAGATTCCGCTGGCGCTCGCGCTCGACACCCTTTGGGGCAAGCGCCGGATGATGGAGATCTACCTGAACGTCGCCGAGTGGGGCGACGGGATCTACGGCGCGCAGGCCGCCAGCCGGCACTGGTTCGGCAAGGATGCCAGCCGGTTGACCCGCAACGAGGCCGCCCTCCTCGCCGCCGTCCTGCCCAACCCGATCACCCGCAGCGCCGGCCGGCCCTCGCCCGGCGTGCGCCGCCGCGCCGCGCGGATTCAGGGCCTGATGGGACAGATCGAGGGGCTGACGGGTTGCGTGCGGCGGTAGCAGGGGCCGATCCGCCTCTATAAGACGGGCCTTCGAAGCGCGAGATCCGGGACCGATACACGATGAGCGATGCCGTCTACGACCTGACCCTCGAGCGCATCGCCCTGATCCGCCGGATGGTCGTCGCGTGGGATGGCGCCGAGCCTGGGGCGCCGATCATCCACCCGGCGGCGCCCTACGGAAGCCTGGATCGCGACGGCGACATCGCCAACGTCACCGGCGACGATGAAGGGGCGGAGGAGGAGCATCGCGCGCTCGAGGACGGCTTGGCGGTCTTCATCCAGAACGCGGCGCTGAAGCCGGGCCGCTACCAGTACCACAACGCCCTGGCCAAGCTCGACAGCAGCACGGTCGGCGATGTGTTCCGGGATTCCGAGACCGGCGAGACGCCCGAGCACATCACCTTCGCGGTGACGGCCGAGCACCTCGCCCTCGTTCCGCACCTCACCGTCGGCTGGGATCCCGCGCGGAACGTGCCGCGCGTTAACCCGCAGCAGCCATACGGCGATGCGGGTCCCTATCTCGCGGCGATGACCCGTCACCTCGCCGCGATCCCCGAGGCGGCCGCGAACGACGACGCGGATGGGCGGACCCAGCTCGTCCGGCTGCACCGCGAGATGCAGCCGGCCCTGCAGATCTTCCTGCGCTACGCGGATCTCGGGCCGGGCGACTTCCGGCGCACGGCCTCGGGTTGGGAGCCCGCCTGACGCGTCGCCGCGCCGGCGGGACCGAGCGCCTCAGCCCTCGCGCTTCCTGCGCTGCGCCAGGGTGCGCAGCCGCAGGGCATTGAGCTTGATGAACCCCGCCGCGTCGCGGTGGTCGTAGGCCACGGCACCCTCCTCGAAGGTGACGAGATCCTGGTCGTAGAGCGAGTGCGGGCTCTCGCGACCGATCACGTGGACGCCGCCCTTGTAGAGCTTCAGCCGCACCGTGCCGGTGACCTTCTCCTGGCTCCTGTCGATCAGGGCCTGGATCATCTCGCGCTCCGGCGAGAACCAGAAGCCGTTGTAGATCAGCTCCGCGTATTGCGGCATGAGCTGGTCCTTGAGATGCGCCGCGCCGCGGTCGAGGGTGATCGACTCGATGGCCCGGTGCGCCGGCAGCAGGATCGTGCCGCCGGGCGTCTCGTACATGCCGCGGCTCTTCATGCCGACGAAGCGGTTCTCCACGAGGTCGAGCCGGCCGATGCCGTTCGCGCGGCCGAGTTCGTTGAGTTTGGCCAGCAGACTCGCAGGCGACAGCGCCTCGCCGTCGATGGAGACCGCGTCGCCGCGCTCGAAGCCGATCGTGATGACGGTCGGCTGGTCGGGCGCCTCCTCGGGGGAGAGGGTGCGCGAGTAAACGTAGTCCGGCACCTCGACGGCCGGATCCTCCAAAACCTTGCCCTCGGACGAGGCGTGGAGGAGGTTGGCGTCGACCGAGAACGGGCTTTCGCCGCGCTTGTCCTTGGCGATCGGGATCTGGTGCTGCTCGGCGAAGGCGATCAGCTGCTCGCGGGAGCGAAGGTCCCACTCGCGCCACGGGGCGATCACCGTGACGTCGGGCTTCAGCGCGTAATAGCCGAGTTCGAATCGGACCTGGTCGTTCCCCTTGCCGGTGGCGCCGTGGCAGACCGCGTCGGCCCCGACCCGCTCTGCGATCTCGATCTGCTTCTTGGCGATCAGCGGCCGGGCGATCGAGGTGCCGAGAAGATAGACGCCCTCATAGACGGCGTTCGCCCGGAACATCGGGAAGACGTAGTCGCGGACGAACTCCTCGCGCAGATCCTCGATGAAGATGTTCTCGGGCTTGATCCCGAGGAGTTCGGCCTTGCGGCGCGCCGGCTCCAGTTCCTCCCCCTGGCCGAGATCGGCCGTGAAGGTCACGACCTCGCAGCCGTAGGTCGTCTGCAGCCACTTCAGGATGATCGAGGTGTCGAGGCCGCCGGAATAGGCCAGCACGACCTTCTTCACGGGACTCTTCGCGGGGACGGACATGCGGCTTCCGGAACTGGGCGAGGGATCTGGCTCGGCCTCAGCGGCTTATCGCGGGTGTCATCGGCCTGCAACCGGCGCGCCGTCTCGCGCGTAGCCACGATGCTGGCGGATCGGCCGCGTTTCGCCTCACAGTGGCCTTGCGGCTGTGTCAGAAGCGGCACGGGCGTTGCCAGTCGTCATCGCCGCGAAAGTGCATCGGAGAAGCGAAGTCTATGGCGCGCCAGCCAATTTTGGAGTTCTGGTACGAATTCGCCTCCACCTACTCCTACCTCGCGGCGATGCGCGTCGAGGCGGCGGCGGCCGAGGCCGGCGTGGCGATCCGGTGGCGCCCGTTCCTGGTCGGGCCGCTCTTCGCGTCCCAGGGCTGGACCACCTCGCCGTTCAACCTCTATCCGGCCAAGGGCAAGAACATGTGGCGGGACGTCGAGCGCGAGGCGGCCCATCTCGGCCTGCCGCCGGTGACCCGCCCGGCCCAATTCCCGCAAAACAGCCTCAGCGCCGTGCGGGTCGCCGTGCTCGGCCAGGACCAGGACTGGCTGGTGCCGTTCTCGAAGGCGATCTTCGCCGCGAGCTTCGCCGAGGGCCGCTCCATCGCGGAGCCGGCGGCGGTGGCCGAGATCCTCGATTCGCTCGGCCTGGACGGGACGCAGACGGTCCGGGCCGCCGCCGCCGAGGCCAACAAGACCAAGTTGCGGGTCAGCGTCGAGGAGGCGCGCTCCCGCGGGATCTACGGCGCGCCGACCTTCCTGGCCGATGACGGCGAGCTGTTCTGGGGGAACGACCGCCTGGAACAGGCGCTGGCCTGGGCCTCTGGCGATCGGCCGAAGGGGCTCCGGTAGGACCCCGTTCACGCCACTCGGCCATCAAAACCACTCGACTCCCCGGCTCCGGTCCGGCGCCCCTGTGGCGCGACCGGAGTGGGACAGCAATGCCTCGGACGGACCCCATGCCTGTATCCCGTCGACTCCTCCTCGCCGCCGCCTGCGCAGCCCTGGGATCGGGTCCCGGTCGCGCGGTCGYCCAGTCCTACGGTCAGAGGTTCGCCGTCACCGGTGACGACGGCAAGGCGGTGGCGAACTCGATCCTGCCGGGCGAGATCACCGGGCAGATCCCTGCCCTGCGGGGCATCACCTATGTCGGTCCGCGGGAGGCCGGCGCGACGCTCTACGAGTTCTTCGACTTCAACTGCCCGTATTGCCGGAAGGCCGCCGCCGACGTGGTCGCGCTGCACGAGAGCGATCCGGAACTGCGCATCGGGCTTGTCCACAACCCGATCCTGTCGCCGCAATCGGCCCAGGCCGCCAAGGTGATGCTGGCGGTGCAGCGCAAACTTGGCTCGGAGGCCGCCTGGCACTTCTATCAGACGCTGCTGGGCAAGCCCGGCCGCATCGACGGCCCCGGCGCGCTGACCGCCGCGGCGGCACTGGGGGTTCCGCAGGCCGAGGTCGAGGAGATCGCCGATAGCGAGGAGGTGCGCGCAGCGCTCAAGAGCCAGATGCGCATCGCGGCGGATCTCGGACTCTACGCGACGCCGTCCTACGTCCTCGGCAACAGCGGCATCCTCGGCCATCCGGGCGGCCGCGCCATGGCGAAGATGATCGCCAGCGTCCGGCGCTGCGACCGGCTCGCCTGCGGGAACTGACCCGGCGTCACACTTCCGCCGTCCTGGCGCGCAGCGCGCTCGCCTGCCGTGTTGCGCGCGGCCATGCTGGCATGCTAGGCGGTCGCCGCGCCGCGAGGACAGTTCTCGACCCTGTCCGTTGCCGGCGCGATCCCACGTCCCGAACGGTCACGCACCGCGCTCCTGCCGGAGCGCGCGGAGCGGGCGGGCAACCAGAGAAGAGAGCGACGGGTGGCGCAGAACGGTTCCGAGGCTGGTCCCCTGGTCGCAGGCGTGGCGGGCCGGTACGCTTCCGCCCTGTTCGAACTCGCGCGCGACGAGCGCCAGGTCGACGCGGTCGCTGACTCCCTCAATCAATTCGACACGCTGTTGAACGAGAGCGCGGATCTCCGCCGCCTCGTCCGCAGTCCGGTGTTCAGCGCCGGGGAGCAGGCCGCCGCGATCGGCGCGGTCCTCGACAAGGCGGCGATCGGCGGTCTCGCCGGCAACTTCATCCGCCTCGCGGCGTCGAACCGCCGGCTCTTCGCCCTGCCCGACATGATCAGCGCCTTCCGCAGCCTGGTCCAGGATTCGAAGGGCATCGTCCGCGCTCAGGTGCGGGTGGCCGAGAAGCCGTCCGACACCGTGATCGAGGAGATCAAGGCGTCGCTGCGCGACATCGCCAAGGCCGAGGTCGCCCTCGACCTCGTGGTCGACCCCAGCCTGATCGGTGGCCTCGTCGTGAAGATGGGGTCGCGCATGGTCGACGCCTCCCTCAAGACCAAGCTCAACGGTATCCGCCTCGCGATGCGGGCCGCGCGCTAAGCGCCCCCATCCGACCCGAACACAAATAGACGCATCAGCGACAGAGGCCCGAGTATGGACATCCGCGCCGCCGAGATCTCCGCGATCCTGAAAGAGCAGATCAAGAACTTCGGCGAAGAGGCCGAGGTCTCCGAGGTCGGACAGGTCCTGTCCGTGGGTGACGGCATCGCCCGCGCCTACGGCCTCGACAACGTCCAGGCCGGCGAGATGGTCGAGTTCGAGTCGGGCGTGCGGGGCATGGCCCTGAACCTCGAGCAGGACAACGTCGGCATCGTGATCTTCGGCTCCGACCGCGAGATCAAGGAAGGCCAGACCGTCAAGCGGACCGGCGCCATCGTGGACGTGCCGGTCGGCAAGGGCCTGCTCGGCCGCGTCGTCGACGCCCTGGGCAACCCGATCGACGGCAAGGGGCCGATCGTCTCCACCGAGCGTCGCCGCGTCGACGTGAAGGCGCCAGGCATCATCCCGCGCAAGTCGGTGCACGAGCCGATGGCCACGGGCCTGAAGGCGATCGACGCCCTGATCCCGGTGGGACGCGGCCAGCGCGAGCTGATCATCGGCGACCGCCAGACCGGCAAGACCGCCATCGCGCTCGACACGATCCTGAACCAGAAGCCCGGCCACGCCGCCGGCGGCGACGAGAAGGCCAAGCTCTTCTGCATCTACGTCGCTATCGGCCAGAAGCGCTCGACGGTGGCCCAGTTCGTGAAGGTCCTGGAGGACCAGGGCGCCCTCGAATACTCCATCGTCATCGCCGCCACGGCGTCCGATGCGGCCCCGATGCAGTTCATCGCGCCGTTCGCCGGTTGCGCCATGGGCGAGTACTTCCGCGACAACGGCATGCACGCCGTGATCGTGTACGACGATCTCTCCAAGCAGGCCGTGGCCTACCGCCAGATGTCCCTGCTGCTGCGCCGCCCGCCGGGCCGCGAGGCGTATCCGGGCGACGTGTTCTACCTCCACAGCCGCCTGCTCGAGCGCGCCGCCAAGATGGGCGACGCCGCCGGCAACGGCTCGCTGACCGCTCTGCCGGTCATCGAGACCCAGGCCAACGACGTCTCGGCCTACATCCCGACCAACGTGATCTCGATCACCGACGGCCAGATCTTCCTCGAGACCGACCTGTTCTACCAGGGCATCCGCCCGGCGGTGAACGTCGGCCTCTCGGTGTCGCGGGTGGGCTCGTCGGCCCAGACCAAGGCGATGAAGAAGGTCGCCGGCAAGATCAAGGGCGAGCTCGCGCAGTACCGCGAGATGGCCGCCTTCGCGCAGTTCGGCTCGGATCTCGACGCCTCCACCCAGGCGCTCCTGAACCGCGGATCGCGGCTGACCGAGCTCCTGAAGCAGCCGCAGTTCTCGCCGCTGAAGATGGAAGAGCAGGTCGCGGTGATCTACGCCGGCGTGAACGGCTACCTGGACAAGATGCCGGTCAGCAAGGTCCGTCCCTTCGAGGACGCGCTGCTCTCGACCCTGCGCTCGAAGCACAAGGACCTGCTCGACTCGATCGCCGCCTCCAAGGACCTGTCGGACGAGAACGCCGGCAAGCTGAAGAGCATCGTCGAGAGCGTCGCCAAGTCGATCGGCTGATGTGAGGCCCCTCCCCGCGGGGAGGGATCTTGGGTGGTGCGGGGGGATCCCGGTCCCCGCTGCACCGCCCGAACTTCCGGCTCCTTCCCGCCGAGGGAAGGAGAGGCCCATAGAACGGACCTGGACCTCACCCGATGGCGAGTTTGAAGGACCTGCGCAACCGCATCACCTCGGTSAAGGCGACGCAGAAGATCACCAAGGCSATGCAGATGGTCGCCGCCGCCAAGCTGCGTCGGGCGCAGATGGCCGCCGAGGCGGGCCGTCCCTACGCCGAGAAGATGTCGGCGGTGCTCGGCAACCTCGCGGGCAACCTCGTCGGCGGCGTCGGCGCCCCGCGGCTCCTGTCCGGGACCGGCTCCGAGCAGACGCACCTGCTCGTCGTGTGCACGGGCGACCGTGGCCTCGCCGGCGCGTTCAACTCGTCGATCGTCCGCCTCGCGGTGCGCGAATACGCCCAGAAGCTCACCGTCGAGGGCAAGACCGTCAGGATCATGACGGTCGGCAAGAAGGGTCTCGACGCGCTGCGCCGCCAGTACCGCGACCAGATCGTCGAGAGCATGGACATCCGCGGCAACCGCCCGGTGGATTACGATTTCGCGGCCTCGATCGCCGACAAGATCCTGACCCGCTTCGAGAACGGTGAGTTCGACGTCGCGACCCTGTTCTTCTCCGAGTTCCGCTCGGTGATCTCGCAGATCCCGACCGCACAGCGCCTGATCCCGGCCGAGTTGCCCGAGGCCGACACGACCGCGAAGGCCGCCGCCGGCAACGCCGCACTGGAATTCGAGCCCTCCGAGGAGGCGATCCTGGAGACGCTGCTGCCGAAGAACCTGACGGTGCAGATCTACCGGGCGCTCCTGGAGAACGCCGCCTCCGAGCAGGGGGCGCGCATGAGCGCCATGGATTCGGCGACCCGCAACGCGGGCGAGATGATCAAGAAGCAGACGCTGATCTACAACCGGACGCGTCAGGCCATGATCACCAAGGAACTCATCGAGATCATCTCGGGTGCGGAAGCCCTCTGAGGCACCGCGACCCGACCGCACAGCTTGAAGGGTAGGTTAACGATGGCGAACACCGCACTCCCCGGCACCGGCTCCAACAAGTCCGGCAAGATCACCCAGGTCATCGGCCCCGTGGTCGACGTGCAGTTCGAGGGCCACCTGCCCGAGATCCTGAACGCGCTCGAGACCAAGAACAACGGCGCCCGCCTCGTCCTCGAGGTCGCCCAGCAGCTCGGCGAGAACACCGTCCGCTGCATCGCCATGGACACGTCCGAAGGCCTGACCCGCGGCCAGGAGTGCTTCGACACCGGCGAGCCGATCAAGGTTCCGGTGGGCATGAACACGCTCGGCCGCATCATGAACGTCATCGGCGAGCCGATCGACGAGGCCGGCCCGGTCGTGTGCGACACCTACCGTGCCATCCACCAGCCGGCCCCCTCCTACGCCGATCAGTCGACCGAGGCCCAGATCCTCGTGACCGGCATCAAGGTGGTGGATCTGCTCGCCCCCTACGCAAAGGGCGGCAAGATCGGCCTGTTCGGCGGCGCCGGCGTCGGCAAGACCGTGCTGATCATGGAGCTGATCAACAACATCGCGAAGGTGCACTCGGGCTACTCGGTGTTCGCCGGCGTGGGTGAGCGCACCCGCGAGGGCAACGACCTCTACCACGAGATGATCGAGTCCAAGGTGAACCTGGATCCGAAGGAGAATGGCGGCTCGGCCGAGGGTTCGAAGTGCGCCCTGGTCTACGGCCAGATGAACGAGTCGCCCGGCGCCCGCTCGCGCGTCGCCCTGACCGGCCTGACCATTGCGGAGCAGTTCCGCGACGAGGGCCAGGACGTGCTGTTCTTCGTCGACAACATCTTCCGCTTCACGCAGGCGGGCTCCGAGGTGTCGGCGCTCCTCGGCCGCATCCCCTCGGCGGTGGGCTATCAGCCGACGCTCGCCACCGACATGGGCGCCCTGCAGGAGCGCATCACCACCACCAACAAGGGCTCGATCACCTCGGTGCAGGCCATCTACGTGCCGGCCGACGATCTGACCGACCCGGCTCCGGCCGCATCGTTCGCCCACCTCGACGCCACGACCGTGCTGTCGCGCTCGATCGCCGAGAAGGGCATCTACCCGGCGGTGGATCCGCTGGACTCGACCTCGCGCATGCTGTCGCCGACCATCCTCGGTGAGGAGCACTACGACGTCGCCCGCCGCGTCCAGCAGACCCTGCAGCGCTACAAGGCGCTCCAGGACATCATCGCGATCCTGGGCATGGATGAGCTGTCCGAAGAGGACAAGCTGACSGTSGCCCGCGCCCGCAAGATCGAGCGCTTCTTCTCGCAGCCCTTCTCGGTGGCCGAGGTGTTCACCGGCTCGCCGGGCAAGCAGGTCGCCCYCGAGGACACCATCAAGGGCTTCAAGGGCCTGGTGAACGGCGATTACGACGACCTCCCGGAGGCCGCCTTCTACATGGTTGGCACCATCGAGGAGGCTCAGGAGAAGGCCAAGAAGCTGAAGGCCGCCTAAGACGACACCTCCCCTTCCCCGCGCGGGAAGGGGATGGAAGCTGCGCGGACGAACCTCACCGGTGCCGTCCGCGTGGCATTTTCTACCAACCCCTCCCCGTAAGGCGGGGCGCGCGTCGCGGATCCGGGAACCCGTCAGCCCATGGCCACCTTTCACTTCGATTTCGTCGGCCCCGAGCGGACGCTGTATTCCGGCGAGGTGACCGCCGTTCAGCTGCCCGGCACCGAGGGCGAAATGACCGTGATGCCGGGCCACGCGCCCGTGCTGACCTCGCTGCGGGTCGGCGTCATCGTGATCACCGAGAGCCAGGGGTCGGGCAAGCGGATCTACGTCCGCGGCGGATTCGCCGATATCGGCCCGACCGCCGTCACCGTGCTGGCCGAGCGGGCGGCGCCCATCGAGGAGCTGACCCACGAATCCCTCGATCGCGACATCGAGGCGATCGAGATCCAGCGTGACGCTACCGAGGATCTCCAGAAGCGCGAGGAGCTGAACGGTCAGATCGTCCAGCTTCGGGAGACCAAGGCTCTCCTGAAGCTCTGAACGCTGCTCAGCGGGCGCTCTCGAGCGCCCGCGCCAGCAATTCGGCCCGCGCCTCCTCAGCCGTCGGACATCCGCTGTCCAGCCAGATCTTTCGGGCCGCGGCGAGGCCGCGACCGATCGCGGGTCCCGGGCTGAGGCCTGCCGCGACCAGATCCGCCCCGGTCAGCGGAAAGACCGGCGTGCCGCCCTGGCTCCCGAGCGCGTTCAGGACGGTCCGCGCCGCTTCGGTCACGACGGGCCGCGGCTCATCCGCCAGGATCGCCAGCGTCTCCGCCAGCTGCGTCGAGCCGTATTCGGCCGCCAGGGCGCGAACCGCCGCCCCATCCAGCCTTTCGCGACCGTGCAGGTCGGTCAGCAGGCCGGCATAGCCGGCGAGCCGTCCGTGCTCGGCGTTCGAGAGGCGCAGTCGCTCGCGGAGGCGCTCCGCGTCGTGCCGGTCACCGACCGACAGAGCCGCGAGGCGCATCACCGGAGCGAGATCCGCCGCAGCGGCGCGGTCCAGCCGCCCGAGCTCGCCGACGCCGCCGGTGATCCGCATCAGGAGGCCGGTGGCGCTGAGCGTCACCACCATGGCCGGTCCGCCGGACGCCGCCAGCAGCTTCAGGAACTCCGCACGGACGCGCTCGCGGGAGAGCCGGTCGAGGCTGTCCCGCGCGGCGACGCAGGCGGCCAGGGCTGCGGCGTCCGGGGCTTCGATGCCGAACCGGGCCTGGAAGCGGAAGAAGCGCAGGATCCGCAGGGCGTCCTCGCGGATGCGGGTCGCCGGATCGCCGATGAAACGCACGCGGCCCGCCGCGAGATCGGCGAGGCCGCCCACCGGATCGTGCGGCGTGCCGTCGGCACCGAGCGCGAGGGCGTTGATCGTGAAATCACGCCGCTCAGCGTCGCGGGTGAAGTCCGTCCCGAATCGGACCACGGCGCGGCGACCATCGGTCTCGACATCCTCCCGCAGGGTGGTGACCTCGATCGGGCCGTCCTCGGTCACCAGGGTAATGGTGCCGTGTTCGATCCCCGTCGGCACCGCCTTGAGGCCCCGCGCCTGCCGCGCCGCATCCATTACCGCCTCCGGGAGGAGGGTCGTCGCCATATCGATGTCGGCACTTTGCACGCCGAGCAGCGCATCCCGCACGCAGCCGCCGATCAGGCGCGTTTCGGCGCCGGGACGGTCCAGGGCCGCGAGCACCCGGCGCACGCCCGGACGCGCGAGCAAGGTCGCGAGACCTGCGGGATCGAGGGGAGGCGTCAACGGAAACCGCCCGGCACCAGGCGGCCGTTCTCCATGTGCGTCGGCACGTAGCCACCGGGGCGGCGCTCGGAGAACAGGCCTTCGTAGACGAGGGTGCCGATCACCACCGCCAAGCCGGCCAGGACGAGGCGGAACAGGTGCGCGTCCCAGTGCACCCGGCGCAGCGGGTTGCGGCCGGACAGCAGCAGGTAGACCAGGAACAGGGCAAAGGGGATGAGGAAGAGGCCGAACTCTTCGAGGATGCGGCGCAGCATGGGGCCAGCCTATCGCGCCGCGCGGCGGACGTCGCCCGCCTCCGCCTCCGGGTAGAGTCGTTCCCGGAGGTTGTTCAGGATCCCGGCGGTGACACCCCAGATCAGCCGCTCCCCGAAGGTCAGGGCGTAGAACCAGCGCTCGCGTCCCTGCCACGCGCGGGAGCGCAGGCGGTACCGCTCCCGGTCCATCAGGATGTGGAGCGGGACCTCGAAGACGTCGGCCACCTCCGTGGGGTTGGGCGACAGGGCCGCCTCGGACCCGACCAAGCCGATCACCGGGGTCACCATGAAGCCCGTCCCCGAGAGATAAGGATCGAGATAGCCGAGCAGCCTCACCAAGCCGGGATCGAGCCCGATCTCTTCGAAGGCCTCCCGGAGGGCCGCATCCGCGGGGCCGGGATCGGACGGATCGATCTTGCCCCCCGGAAGGGCGACCTGCCCGGAATGATCGCGCAGATTCGCGGCCCGCAGGGTCAAGATGAGGCTCGGCCCGTCGTCGCGCAGCACGACCGGCACCAGTACGGCGGCGCGGCGGTGCGGAGGCGGCGGCATCACGGCCGAGCCGTCCGGGTCGAGGGTGTGGTCGCCGCGGGGATTGGAGAGCGGATCGTCCGGCCCGGGCGGATCCCGCGACAGACCGATGGCGGCGCGGGCGAGGAAGTCGGCGAGGCGATCGCTCACGCGGCGGCAACCCGCGCGATGGTGTGGAACGTCCCGCCGGCCCACAGGCCGAGCCAGGGCTGCCCGTCGACGCTGTGCTCCTCGGCGAGGTCCACGAGGTCGTAGGTCAGCGCCCGGGTGACGCGCGCCCACAGCCCGCGGCGGACATGGAGATAGGGCTTGAGCGCCCCGTCCGGCCCCTCGTCGAAGCGCAGGGCATGCTCCGCATCGACGCTCACCAGATCGTCGACGTTGGTCCGGAAGGCGATGCGCCGCGCCTCCCCCGTGCCGTCGACGGCCATCTCGACGGCCACGAAGGCCGCATCCTCGACCGTGATCCCGACGCTTTCCACCGGCGTGACCAGGACGGTCCGGCCGTCCGCCTCGCGGCGCAGGATGCTGGCGAACAGCTTGACCAGCTTGTCCCTCCGGATCAGCGCGCCGTTGTGGTGCCATGTCCCGTCCGCGGCGATGCGGATGTCGATGGCGCCGCAATAGGGCGGATCCCACCGTTCCACCGGCGGCAATCCGCGCTTCGGCAGGTCCCCGAGGGCCGCGCTCAGGCGGCCCAGGGTCGGGTCGGGGGTGGTATCCTCGCTCATGCCCGATACAGATAGCGCCCCCCGGCGCCCACAGCCATGGCCGGCGGCCGTGTCCTGCGATCGCGACTGCGCGGCGGCCATGCCGGCCCCTGCCGGGCGCGCTGGAGCCGTTCCCGATCGGGTCAGGACGGTATCGATCACTGTGCCCGTGCCGAACGAGGCGCAGGTCCCCTCCCGCACAGGAGCAGGGTCACGGCGCGGCTGTCGCCAGCGCAGACGCCGGTCTTCCTGACCGTTGCGACCAGATCGGGAACGGCCCTGGCGGTCGCCTCAGGCCGGTCCGGCGCCCTGTGTGTTCACCGTGAGCGCGTAAAGCGACTGGCTCGCCGCCATGAACAGGCGGTTCCGCTTGGGGCCGCCGAAGGTGAGGTTCCCGCACACCTCGGGCAGGCGGATCCGCCCGATCAGCCTCCCCTCCGGCGTCCAGACGGTGACGCCGTTGTAGCCCACGGCCCGGCCGGCATTGCTCGAGACCCAGAGATTGCCGTCGACGTCCGCCCGCAGGCCGTCGGGACCGCACTTCACCCCGTCGACGATGCAATCCGCGAACAGCCGCTTGTTCGCGAGCGCAGGTCCGTCGCCGACATCGAAGGCGTAGATCTCACCCTTGCCGCCGGGGCCGGTATCCCCCGGTCCCTTCCCGGTGGAGCAGACGTAGAGCGTCCGGTGATCGGGCGAGAAACACAGGCCATTCGGATCGGGCACCTGATCGTCGGTGAGGACCCGGTCGATCCGGCCGGACGGATCGATGCGGTACACCGCGTTCGGCAGCGTGCGCCGCCGGGGCTTGATGCCGGCCGGCTGGCCGAGTCGCGGGTCGAGGCGGCCCTGCGGATTGCCCGGGCCGCCCGGCGCGTCGGCCAGGCCCTCGTAGAGCAGCGCGCCGTAGGGCGGATCGGTGAACCAGTACGATCCGTCGGCATGCTGGACCACGTCGTTGGGCGACGTGAGCGGCTTGCCCTCGAAGCTGTCGGCCAGGACCGTCGCCGCGCCGTCGAGTTCGTAGCGCACGACGCGCCCGGCGGCGTGCTCGCAGCTGAGCTGGCGGCCCTGGCGGTCGAAGCTGTTGCCGTTCGAATTGTTGCTCGGCATCCGGAAGACGGAGACGTGCCCGTCCTCCTCGAGCCAGCGCATCTGCCGGTTGTTCGGGATGTCGCTCCAGACGAGGTAGCGGCCGACTGCGTTCCAGGCCGGGCCTTCCGCCCAGAGCGCGCCGGTCCAGAGCCGGCGGATGGCACTGTTCGCCACCACGTAGGGTTCGAAGGCCGGATCGACCGTGATCACGTCCGGATCGGTGAAGTACGTGGTCGGGGATGAACCCGGCCGGAAGTCGCGCGGCGGGCTGGTCACGGTGCTGGGCGGCTCCGGCCGCGCCGAAGCGTCCCCGGCCGCGGTGACGACGGCTCCCAGGCCGGCGAGGATCGCGCGCCGGGAGAGTGCGGCCGAGCCTCGATCCGCCGCGGTTCCGAATGCGTCGGTCTTCGCCTTCCGCATGGGATCCTCCATCGCGCGGCCCGCGCGGGGGCCGCGGGGCGGGCCATCACGTTAGGATCGATGTCCTGTCCCGGTCAACTTGGCCGGCGGCGCAGGATCTTCCAGACCCCGTCCGCCGAGGCGAGGAGGCGCGCGCCGTCGCGGACGTCGCCGCGCATGAACACGAGGGAGCCGGTGCGCTTGACCACCTGCGGCCGGATCTCGATCCAGTCGCCGAGCCGGCCGACATCGATGAACTTCATCTCAAGCTGGATGGTGACGCAGTTGGCACCGTCCGCGGCGCGCATCGCGGTCTCGCCGAGGGCGCGGTCGGCGAAGCTCATCAGCATGCCGCCATGGACCACGCCGATCAGGTTGGCATGCTTCTGCTCGGCCCGGAACGCGTAGGCGCCGTCGGCAGCGCGAAGACGCAGCGGCCCCACATGGGCGATGAAGCCCTTGTCCTCCACCAGCGCCCATCCGTCGGCGGCGGGGTCACGTGCGGTCGTGTCGTTGGTCATCGTGTCCGGTCCGTTCTGGTCGCGTCTGTCGAGGGGTGTCGTGGCCGTCAGGTGCCCCGGGGCTTGGCCCGGCGGGTCGGGGACTCGCTGAGGGGATCCTCCGGCCAGGGATGGCGCGGATAGCGCCCGCGCATCTCGGAGCGCACCGCCGCCCAGGATCCGCGCCAGAAGCCCGGCAGGTCGCGGGTGATCTGGATCGGGCGCTGCGCCGGCGACAGCAGGTGCAGGACCAGCGGCCGCCCCCCGGCCCTGGGATGCCGGTCGAGGCCGAACAGTTCCTGGACCCGCACGGCCAGGACCGGTTCCTCGGCGGTGTAGTCCACCGGGATGCGCGACCCGGTCGGCACCTCGACGTGGGTCGGAGCCTCCGCGTCGAGCCGGGCGCGCAGGTCCCAGGGCAGCAGGGCCTGCAGGGCACCCGCGAGGTCGTCCGCCGTGACCGACGCGAGGGCGGCACGCCCGAGGAGAGCCGACGCGAGCCACGTCTCCGCGGTGCGCGCCAGAGCCACGTCCGAGAGATCCGGCCACGCATCGCCCTCTGCGGCGTGGAGGAAGCGGATCCGAGCGCGCCATTGCGACAGGGCCGGCGTCCAGGGCAGACGCTCAATCCCGAGATCGGCGATGCCGCGCGCCAGGATCTCCGCGCTCTCCGGTTCGGCGGGCACCGGCAGCGGCCGCGCCCCGAGGCTCACGGCGCCCAGCCGCCGGACCGCCCGAGCCCGCAGGGCCGCGGCCTGCGGATCGAACGTGATCTCGGTGCGGGATTCGATCCGGTCGGCGAACAGCCGCTCGATCGCCTCGGTCCCGATCGCCGCCGCGGCGAGGATCCGGGCGTTGCCGGCCGATCCGGCGAGATCGGCAATGACGAGATAGGTTTCGCGGGCGAGCGCGCTCGCGGGGTCGAGACGGCCGGCCCGTCCGCTCGCCATCACGAACTCGCCCTCGCGGCCCCTGGCTCGGGCGACACGGTCGGGATAGGCGAGTGCCAGGAGCGGGCCGGCCGCGGCCGGTTCGGATTCCGCCGGCCGGCCCGCCCCGGCGATCCGAGCCCAGCCGTCCGCGAGCCGCCGCATGTCGGCGGCGCGTTGTCCCCGGTCGCGCCGGAAGCGCTCGACCCGCTCGTCGAGGTCGAGGCCGTCCCCCCCGAGCCCACGCTCCACCAGCACGGCCGCGAGGTCGGCGGCGGCCCGGCCCTGGCCGGTTCTGGCCGCGACTGTCACCATCCGGGCGAGCCGCGGCGGCAGTGGCAGGGCGCGCAGGCGCGCGCCGATTGCCGTCAGGCGTCCATCCCGGTCGAGCGCCCCGAGATCGGCCAGCATCGTGCGGGCCTCCGCCAGGGCCGGGGCCGGCGGCGGATCGAGGAAGGGGAGCGAGCCCGGCTCGGCCACGCCCCAGGCGGCGCAATCGAGGAGCAGCCCGGCGAGGTCGGCCGACAGGATCTCGGGCCGGGTGAAGGGTTCAAGGGCGTTCGTGCCGGCCTCAGACCAGAGGCGCCAGCACAGGCCAGGCTCGGTCCGCCCGGCCCGGCCCCGGCGTTGATCCACGGAAGCCCGGGAGGCGCGGGCCGTGACCAGCCGGGTCAGGCCGAGGCCCGGCTCGTAGACCGGGATCCGGGCGAGGCCGGAATCCACGACGATCCGAACGCCCTCGATCGTCAGGGAGGTCTCGGCGATGCTCGTGGCGAGCACGACCTTGCGGGTGCCGGCCGGCGCCGGGGAGACGGCGCGGTCCTGCTCGGCCGGCGTCAGCGCTCCGTAGAGGGGTGCCAGCTGCACCGCGGCATCGACCTTCTCGGCGAGGAGGTCGGCGGTCCTGCGGATCTCCGCCTGTCCGGGCAGAAACACCAGGACCGAGCCCGGATCCGCGCGCAGAGCCCGCAGCGTGACCTCGGCCACCGAGTCCTCGATCCGGCGGTTCGGGTCGCGATCCACGTACCGGGTCTCCACCGGGAAGGCGCGGCCCTCGGAGGTCACAACCGGGCAATCGTCCATCAGCCGCGCGACCCGGGCACCGTCGAGCGTCGCCGACATGACAAGGATCCGCAGGTCCTCGCGCAGGCCGCTTTGCGCGTCGAGCGCCAGTGCGAGGCCGAGATCGGCGTCGAGGGAGCGCTCGTGGAACTCGTCGAACAGGACCGCACCGATTCCGGCGAGTTCCGGGTCGTCCAGGATCATGCGGGTGAACACGCCCTCGGTGACCACCTCGATCCGCGTCCGCGCGGAGATCTTCGAGCCGAGCCGGACCCGCAGGCCGACCGTCCCGCCGACGGGCTCGCCCAGCGTCTGCGCCATCCGGGCGGCAGCGGCCCTGGCGGCGAGGCGACGGGGCTCCAGGAGGATGATCTTCCGCCCGTCGAGCCAGGGCGCGTCCAGCAGGTCCAGGGGCACACGCGTCGTCTTGCCGGCGCCGGGCGGCGCCACCAGCACGGCGCCGCTGCGCGCGGCGAGCGCGCGGCGCAGATCGGGAAGCGCTGCCTCGATCGGCAGCACGGGTGCGGGGCCGGCCATCGCGGCCGCTGATGGCGCGGCGCGGCCCCGAAGGCAACCGGTCCGCCCGCCCCGTGACGGCGCGCGGGTTTCGACACGTCATCGGCAACCAAGACCCTGGCGGCCGGGCGGCGCTGCCGCGATCGTGCCGCGGGACTCAAACGATCCCCTCGGGAGTGAAACGATGAACACCTTCCACCGCGCGCTGGCGCTTGCCGCCCTCGCCCTGCCGCTGGCGACGGCCGTCGCGCGGGCGCAGGACCGCCTGCCGACGATCCCGCCGCAGGACTACACCCCCGAGCAGAAGCAGGCGGCCGACGCCTTCACCCAGGCGCGGGGCAAGCCGCCGTTCGGGCCGTTCGAGCCCCTCATGCACTCGCCCGAGGTCATGACCCTCGCCCGGTCGATGGGCGACTACCTGCGCTTCAAGCCGAAGATCGGCACCACGCTGTCGGAACTGGTGATCCTGATGACCGCCCGCCGCTGGACGCAAGATTACGAGTGGTACGTCCACGCGCCGATCGCCGAGAAGGCCGGGATCGCGCCCGAGATCGTCGCCGCCATCCGCGACGGCCGCCGCCCGGCCAAGATGAGCGACGACGAGACCATCGTGTACGATTTCACGTCCGAGCTTCAGGATAACAAGCGCGTCTCGGATGCGACCTACGCGCGGGCCGAGTCCCGGTTCGGCAAGGCGGCGATCGTCGATCTCGCGGCGATCTCCGGCTACTACACCTTCCTCGCCATGGAGCTGAACGCCGCGCGCTATCCGATTCCCGCGGACGGTAAGCTGCTGCCGCGGATGCCCGAATGAGCCGGCTTATCCACAGCCGCGTCTAGGCGAAATCCGAGTTCTCCACAGGGTTCGGGCCGGGTGATGCGGGCATCCGGCCCTGTCTTGACGAAACATTAACCCTTCTGGCTTGTTCTCTTTTCGTTCCCGTACCCAACGATGGAGAACCCGATGCCGATCCAGGCCCTGGCCGCGCGCGACGAGCATGCCTGTCCCGTCGAGGCGATCAGCACCGCGTATCTCGGCTTCGCCGGCGGCGATGCCGGGATCGCGTTGCGCTGCGCGATCGCCGACGCCCTGTCGGACCTGATGGAGGCGGAGCGGCGCACCCGGGAGCGCAGCCGCCTGATCTCCCGCGGCTACATCCGGGCCGTGCCGCATCCGGAGGCCGAGCCCGCAAGCTGAACAGTGGCTGCAGGGCGGCTTCAGCGTCGGTGCAGGGCGGGGGTGGCACTGTGTCCTCCGTGATCCGGGGCGCCGCAGGCGTTCCGCACTGCTTCCGGAGACAGGTCATGACACGCATCGCTCTGCTCTCGGCCGCCGCGCTGATCGGCGCGGGCAGCCTGGCCTCCACGACCGCCGAAGCCCGCGGCGGCGGTGCCATCGCGGCCGGCATCCTCGGTGGCTTGGCGGCCGGTGCGCTGATCGGCGCCGCGACCCAGGCACACGGGGCGCCGGGCTACGGTTACGGCGAGCCCGATTATGGCTACGCTCCGGCCCCCGTGGTGGTGCGTCGGGCTCCCGCCTACCGCGTCTACGAGGAGGACGCCCCGGTCTACGCCACGC